>NZ_BADD01000457.1 GCF_000333455.1 Rhodopseudomonas sp. B29 | reverse complement strand
CCGCAGCACGTGCTGCGGTTCTGGGAGACACGCTTCACCCAGATCAAGCCGATGAAGCGGTCCGGCGGCCGGCGCTATTATCGCCCGGACGACGTCGATCTGCTCAAGGGCATCCGCCGTCTGCTGTACGGCGAGGGCTACACCATCCGCGGTGTGCAGCGGATCCTGAAAGAGCACGGCATCAAGTCGGTGCAGCGGCTGGCCGACGCCGACGCGGTGGCGAGCTTCGGTGCGGTCGAGGCTGCGATCTCCCGCACCGTCACCGAGGACGACGATTACGCGCCCGTCCACGGCATCGACCTCGACGATGATGATTACGAAGGCGAGGACGAAGGCCTCGACCTGCACGCCGCGCTCGGCGAGCCCGACCGCGCCGCGCCGGCGCCGCCGCCGTCGACCCGCGGCAGCGGCAACTTCGAGGCGCGCCGCGCCCCGAGCTTCGACCAGCCCGCGCCCAAGCGCCCGGCATTCGAGGAGGAAGACGAGGACGAAATCGGCCTCAGCGCGCCGCACGGCGCCGCCGATGACGAAGACGACGACTTCAACCTGCCGCCGCTGGATTTCTCATCGTCCGCCCCGGCAACGCCGCCGGTCGATTTGGCGCCGCTGCGCGCCGTGCTGAGCGAGTTGTTGGCCGCCCGCGCGCTGCTCGATGCGGCCATGAAGGACGGGTAGGGGGCGGGCCGTAGGGCGGATAAGCGCAGCGCCATCCGCCATCCAGCGCCGGCCCAAAAGCCGCCTTCGCCTGCTCACGTGCGCAGTTTGGCGGATGACGCCTACGGCTTATCCGCCCTACGGTCCGTGCGCCGTGGCGCAGGAGGGCCGATTTCCGCGTTCTCGGCAGGGGAAGGTTCGCCCGCGGCTTGCGCGAAAGGCGGATCGAAGCTACAGCATCAAGGCCGGATGGCAGCCCGAAACGGCGGCCCGGAATGGCATCGGAGCGTGGCGCAGCCCGGTTAGCGCACTAGTCTGGGAGACTAGGGGTCGAAGGTTCAAATCCTTTCGCTCCGACCATTTTTCCCTTCGCGATATTTGGCCCGCCGCCTGTAGGGGCGCACAAGCCGGAGGCGGCATCCGCCGATCAGCGCGGCTGGCAGGCGGTACATCGCCGATGGGCATGCCGTCGGCATCAGGCAGCGCTCAACCACAACCTTTCCCTTTACCCAGCGTCTCAGACACCCGAATCCGCCTTGCCCGGCGCGTCGCCTTTGCAATTGGATGGCGGCCGCAAGATGGGGGCTCAAATGCGGATTGTACTCGTCGCGGCGCTCGGCGCTGCGCTGGCCGGCTGTGCGTCGGCATCGTCGGATATTGCGCCGAGCTATGTGTCGCCGGTCGCCTACCAAAACTACACTTGCCAGCAGCTCGCTCAGGAAGCCCAGGCGGTGTCGAGCCGGGCAGCGACGCTGTCCGGCGTGCAGGACAATCAGCGCACCAAGGACG
>NZ_BADD01000458.1 GCF_000333455.1 Rhodopseudomonas sp. B29 | reverse complement strand
GTCGGCGCCACCGTTTCCGCTGACGCGCTCAGCGGCGCCGATGTCGTCTTCAAGGTGAAGCGGCCGGAAGCGGCCGAACTCGCCAAGTACAAGCGCGGCGCGCTGGTGCTGGCGATCATGGATCCCTACGGCAACGACGCCGCGCTGAAGAGCATGGCGGATGCCGGCATCGCCGCCTTCGCGATGGAGCTGATGCCGCGCATCACCCGCGCGCAGGTGATGGACGTGCTGTCGAGCCAGGCCAACCTCGCCGGCTATCGCGCCGTGATCGACGGCGCCGAGCAGTTCGGCCGTGTCTTCCCGATGATGATGACCGCGGCCGGCACCGTGCCCGCCGCCAAGGTGTTCATCATGGGCGTCGGCGTCGCCGGCCTTCAGGCGATCGCGACCGCGCGTCGTCTCGGCGCCATCGTGACCGCCACCGACGTTCGTCC
This sequence comes from Rhodopseudomonas sp. B29, assembly GCF_000333455.1. GTDB lineage: Bacteria > Pseudomonadota > Alphaproteobacteria > Rhizobiales > Xanthobacteraceae > Rhodopseudomonas. Next base: position 4,784 of record NZ_BADD01000458.1, on the reverse strand, counting down.
GGCCACCAAGGAGCAGGTGGAGTCTCTGGGCGCCAAATTCCTCGCCGTCGAGGACGAGGAGTTCAAGAACGCCCAGACCGCCGGCGGCTACGCCAAGGAAATGTCGAAAGAGTATCAGGCCAAGCAGGCCGCGCTCACTGCCGAGCACATCAAGAAGCAGGATATCGTCATCACCACCGCGCTGATCCCGGGCCGGCCCGCGCCGCGCCTCGTCACCGCCGAGATGGTGAAGTCGATGAAGCCGGGTTCCGTGCTGGTCGATCTCGCTGTCGAACGCGGCGGCAACGTCGAAGGCGCGCAGCCGGGGCAGGTCGTCGAGACGGGTGGCGTCAAGATCGTCGGCTACACCAACGTTGCCGGCCGTGTCGCGGCCTCGGCCTCGAGCCTTTACGCCCGCAACCTGCTCAGCTTCTTCGAGACCATGGTCAACAAGGAGAAGGCGCTCGCGGTGAATTGGGACGACGAGCTGGTCAAGGCCACTGCGCTGACGCGCGACGGCGCCGTCGTCCACCCGAACTTCCAGCCGAAGACCGCTTAACCCGGCCGCTAAGGAGAGTTGTGATGGAGCATATGGTTCAGGCGGTCGATCCGTTCGTGTTTCGGCTGTCGATTTTCGTTCTCGCCGTGTTTGTCGGTTACTTCGTGGTGTGGTCGGTGACTCCGGCGCTGCACACGCCGCTGATGTCGGTGACCAACGCGATCTCGTCGGTGATCGTGGTCGGCGCGCTGCTCGCCGTCGGCGTGTCGCTGGTGGGCAGCGACAACGGTCCGCTATGGGCGCGCGGCTTCGGCTTCGTCGCGCTGATCTTCGCGTGTATCAACATCTTCGGCGGCTTCCTTGTCACCCAGCGCATGCTGGCGATGTACAAGAAAAAGCAGAAGTGAGTAGGGGCCGTCGATGAGCGCCAATCTTTCCGCATTTCTGTATCTGATCGCAGGCGTCCTGTTCATTCTGGCGCTACGCGGTCTGTCGTCCCCGGCCACCAGCCGTCAGGGCAACCTGATGGGCATGACGGGCATGGCGATCGCCATCCTCACCACGCTCGCCGGCCATCCGCCGGCCGATCTGCTCGGCTGGGTGCTGGTGATCGCCGGCATCGCCATCGGTGGCGGCATCGGCGCCGTGATCGCCAAGAAGGTGCCGATGACCTCGATGCCCGAGCTGGTCGCCGCCTTCCACTCGCTGGTCGGCATGGCCGCCGTGCTGGTCGCCGCCGGCGCGTTCTATGCGCCGGGCGCCTTCGACATCGGCACCCGTGGTGACATCCACGCCCAGAGCCTGGTCGAAATGTCGCTCGGCGTCGCCATCGGCGCCTTGACCTTCACCGGCTCGGTGATCGCCTTCATGAAGCTGTCGGGACGGATGAGCGGCGCGCCGATCATCCTGCCGGCAAGGCACGCGGTGAATATCGCACTCGGCGTCATCATGTTCGCGGCGATCGTCTACATGGTGATCACGCAGAGCGAGGTGGCGTTCTGGGTCATCACCGGCGTCGCGCTCTTGCTCGGCATCCTGATCATCGTCCCGATCGGCGGCGCCGACATGCCGGTGGTGATCTCGATGCTCAACTCCTATTCGGGGTGGGCCGCGGCCGGCATCGGTTTCACGCTCGGCAACTCGGCGCTGATCATCACCGGCGCGCTGGTCGGCTCCTCGGGCGCGATCCTGTCCTACATCATGTGTAAGGGCATGAACCGCTCGTTCATCTCCGTCATCCTCGGCGGCTTCGGCGGCGAGACCGCCGCGGCCGGCGGTGGCGGCGGCGAACAGCGCCCGGCCAAGCTCGGCTCGGCCGACGACGCGGCCTTCATCATGAAGAATGCCTCGAAGGTCATCATCGTGCCGGGCTACGGCATGGCGGTGGCGCAGGCCCAGCATGCGCTGCGCGAAATGGCCGACACGCTGAAGAAGGAAGGCGTCGAGGTGAAGTACGCGATTCATCCGGTCGCCGGCCGTATGCCGGGCCACATGAACGTGCTGCTCGCCGAAGCCAACGTGCCCTACGACGAGGTGTTCGAACTCGAGGACATCAACTCGGAGTTCGCGCAGGCCGACGTCGCGTTCGTAATCGGCGCCAACGACGTCACCAACCCGGCGGCCGAAGAGGACAAGACCTCGCCGATCTACGGCATGCCGGTGCTGCAGGTGTGGAAGGCCGGCACGGTGATGTTCATCAAGCGGTCGCTCGCCTCCGGCTACGCCGGCATCGACAACCCACTGTTCTATCGCGACAACACCATGATGCTGCTCGGCGACGCCAAGAAGATGACCGAGAACATCGTCAAGGCAATGGCGCACTAAGCGCCGCCGCTGAGGCAGGAACGAAACGCCCGGCCGCAAGGCCGGGCGTTTTTGTTTTGAACGACCGGTATGGGATTGCTTTCGACATAAATATTGTTAAAAGAAGCGTATGAAGATCGCTGAGCTTTCCGCAGTGACCGACGTCAGCATTCGCCAGATCCGCTTTCTCATCGCGGAAGGGTTCGTGCCTGCGCCCGAAGGCGGCCGCACCTACGCGACCTATGGCGATCACCATCTTCGTGCGATCCGGCGTTTCCAGCGCCTGAAGGCGCTGGGGTTTCCGAACGCTGCCATCCGGCTGTTGATGAACGCCCGGGAAGGCGTGCCGATTCTGGTCGCAGATGGTGTCACGCTGGTCGTCGCGCCCGACATCATCGGAAATTGCCCGGATGCCGAGCGCCTCGGCGAACTCGCCAAGGCCCGCCTGAACGAGGTGCTGACAGAGCAGGGATCGATCAAGCGCCGGCGCACGGCTGGCGCGGGGAAGGGGTAGGATGGACAGCTCCAGCGGCGACGGGCCATCGATCCGGCCGATCGGACTGACCGACCCGCTAGCGCCGTTGCTGCGCCCGGCGCCGATTCCGCCGTCGCCGCTGTTGCTTTCGTCCACCGAGCTGCGCCTTCGCCTGGTGCCGCCGGTCGCGCGACTGATCGTCGAGCGCCGCTTCTCCAACACGGAGGCTGTTCCGATCGAGGCCGTGCTGACGTATCCTCCGACGATCGACAGGAAGATTTTGCACGGCGTTGCGATTGGTATCGGCGATCGGATCTGGCGGGCCCGCGCGCAGGCGCGCCGCCGCGCGGAAAACAACTACGACACGGCCGCCGTCGACGGCCATCGCGCCATCCTTATCGAGCGGCTCAAGGATGATTGGCGCACGCTCTCGATCGCAGGCATCCAGCCCGGCGAACACGTCATGGTCCGGACTGAGAGCGTCGTCGCTTTGCCGACAGGCATGACTGTCCTGACGCTTCGTCCGGGCGCCGACCCCGACCGCGCCGTGCCGGCTCTGCCGGATCACCTGTCACCGCGGCTGACAGACATTTCCCACAAGGTGACTCTGATCGTCGAGGCCGAACCGAACATCGATGTTCGGGTGGATGGGCACGCAGTGCCGCGCAGTACGGTGATTGCCGTCGATGCGGGGCCGATCGCGATCGCAGTGGACGTGCCGACAAACATCGGGCGATTGATCGCCCCCGAAGACGAAGCGGCCGAAGTGGCGCTCGAAGCCGCCCGGAAAATCGCCGCTTTCGGCAGGCCCCCGATCGATCCCGCGCATCGTGACGAGATCCGCTCGCTCGCACTGTCCGCCAACCTGATGACCGCGGAGACCAGTCTGGTTTTCTCCGGACCGGATGGCGAAGCCAGCGGCATCTTGCCCGCGATGCGCAAGGTTGCGCTGGTGGCTGCCAGCAGGCCATTGCCGATCCCGGCGGCGCCGGCTCCGGAGGGCCCCGCGGATACGTCCGTTGCTCCCGATCTGTCACCCGACGACGATCATATCGTCGGTCGGCCGCGACCGGGGCGGTCCGGACGATCGGTCTGGCGGTGGCCGCTCTTTGCACGTCAAACTGCTCCACTGCTGGCTCGGTGGCGCAATTGGCTGGAAAATCGCGGCCGTCCGCCCGCGCGTGAGCCCGAGCTTTCGGACTTGGGCCGATTGCTGATCCGGTCGGCGCAGACGGTTACTTGGCGCCCCGATGGACTACTTGCGCTGCGCAGCGGCGACCCGGCGCATCTTTCGGAGCGGGCAGCCGCGCTGATGCGCGAAGTTGCCCGCTGCGCGCCGGTGCGTGATACGGCCTACGGCCTACATTTGTCACCCGAGCACATCTCTATCGCGCTGCTCGCGATCGCCGCCGGCCCGACGGAGGCCGTTGCCGTCCACGGTCTCGGCGAACTATTTCCGGAAGATCGTGGACAGCTCAAGCCCGTGATGCGGACGCTCGCGCGTCAGTTCGGCCTGCAATGCTGAGCCAAGCCGACAGCGCGTCGCCGTTCGCATCCAGCCGCCGTTCGCTGCAGATCCGGCGTCGGCGTCGTTCGTGGATCGAGTGTTGGAAGCTAGTCGATTGGCGCATACGGCACGCCGCGGCGCTGCAATTCCTCCCTGACGGCCACCTTCCATGCGTTTTGGGTCGCGTCGGACATACCGAGAGTCTCGTCCAAAACCTCGAGCAATTCTCCGTTGCTCATGGCCGCCGCGAGCGCCCGATAGTCCGGTGCGCGGCGGAGAGGTTCGAACACTGCATAGTCCGCACATTCGCCGGAGCCGTCGTCGGCGAGGATTTGCGGAAACAAACCCGTCAGTACGCATGATTGTTCGGAATAGGCCGGGGCTGTGAACGGATGGCGATCGGATGGCACATGAAGCATGGGAGCTTCCGAGAAAACGATGCCGCCGAAGCAATCGAGTTCGACGGCCTCGCAGTCGGAAACGTCGACACCGGGCGGCAGAAGCGAGCCGAGACTATCCAG
>NZ_BADD01000459.1 GCF_000333455.1 Rhodopseudomonas sp. B29 | reverse complement strand
CTGCGCTCTACCCATCCTACCGTCCGCACCAGCCGTCCCGGTGTCCGCCGCCATACGCCCGAGCGTAGCCGCCCTCTAACATCGTAGCTGATACATTCGCGGTGCGCTTCGTCGCGACGTCGGCGACGACGCGGCCTTGGTACTTGTCGGGGCCGATATTGTAGATCGCGACGCCGCCCTGCTGGAGCAGGCCCCGCAGCGCCTCGGTCGAGGCTTCGGCCAGCTTGAGCTCCTGCGCGCAATGCGCCTTCAGCTCCGGGGCGTCGATGCCGCGCAGCCGGACGCGGGTGACGTAGTCGTGGCCCGGCAACAGATGCACCCGCGCCTCGAACGTGTCGCCGTCGATCGTGTACAGCACGTCGACCGGATGGCGGATGTCGGGATTGCCGGCGCGTTGCCAGATGATGTCGCTGTCGTGGTTCATGGCGCGTGCCGACGGGCGGTCGGCCCAGGGGAGGTGGATCCAGTGGCGCGCCGGCAGCATTGCGCCGGCAGCCATGCCGAGAACGAACACCCACGGCAGCGCAGCCGACAGCCGCCCCCGCCAAGGCGCACGCGTGATACGTACCGGGTTCGTTCTAAATTCTGGGTACATATTCCTACGTTAGCCCGAGTCGACACCCGGCGCAAGCGGAGGTGCAAACTCGAGTTGTCGTCTTGACGGAAAACGAACCTCTAAAAATCGGAAGCGATGCCCTTCACTTCCCAATCGCCATAGCGGGTCGGCTCCGGGCCCTTTGGACCTTGATATTCCTTCTCCGGTTTGGCGGCCTGTTGAGCGGCCGCCGCGCGGCGCGCTTCGGCTTCGGCCAACGCGCGCTTGGCGGCCTCCGGCAGTTCCTTGCGCGGCTCCGGCGAGGTCGGTGGTGAAGATTTCGGCTCGGTCATTGGGGTCACTCCGCGTCTGGCGCTGATGTCGCGCTTGCGGGAGCATCGCGCAAGATGCCGGCCGCGATTCTTACATTTGTCCTATTCGCGTGCGACGTGTTGGGCCTCGGCGGGCCGCGGGCTCGCGACCGTCTTCTTCCATCAGTGTGATACCTTCAATTCATGCCCGCTCCACGATTCGCTCCAGCCCAAGAGGCGCCGGGCCTCGCCGCGCGACGCATTGCGGCCGACATTCTTGACGGCGTTCTGCAGAAGCGCCGCACGCTCGACGATCAGCTCGAAGGGCCGGCAGCGCACCCTGGATTGAAGACGCTGTCGGATCGCGATCGTGCGCTGATGCGGCGGCTGGTCGCGACCATTCTGCGTCGCCGCGGCACGCTGCAGCATCTGCTCGCCAGGATGCTGGAGCGCGGCGTGCCGACCGATGCGCCGCGGGCGCAGAGCGCGCTGCTGATCGGCGCGGCGCAAATTCTCTGGATGGACGTGCCCGATCACGCCGCCGTCGATCTCTCGGTCCGGCTGGTGCAGTCGGATCGGCGCGCCGCCAAATATGCCGGCCTCGTCAATGCGGTGCTGCGGCGGATCGCCCGCGAGGGCAAGCCGCTGATCGATGAGGTCGCCGACCAAACGCTCGATGTCCCGGCCTGGCTGTTCGGACGCTGGAGCGCGCATTACGGCGAGGACGCCGCGCGCGCCATCGCGCAGGCGATCAGCCACGAGCCGTCGCTCGACCTCACGGTGAAGTCCGATCCCGATCACTGGGCGACGCGGATGCATGGCGAGACGTTGCCGACCGGCAGCGTCCGCACGCTGCTGCAGGGCTCGGTGAAGATGCTGCCGGGTTTCACGGACGGCCAATGGTGGGTGCAGGACGCCGCCGCGGCGCTGCCGGTGCGGTTGTTCGGCGATTTGAACGGACGCGCCGCCGCTGACCTGTGTGCGGCGCCGGGCGGCAAGACTGCACAACTGGTGCAAGCTGGTGCTCGCGTCACCGCGCTCGATCGCTCCCCGGCGCGCGTGGCGCGACTGCGCGAAAATCTGACGCGCCTCGGCTTCGAGGCTGAGACCGCAGTGGCGGATGCCAGCGAGTGGGGCGAGGGCGCTACGTTCGATGCCGTGCTGGTGGATGCGCCCTGCGCATCGACCGGCACCATCCGTCGGCATCCCGACGTCGCCTGGCTGAAGCAGGAGAGCGACATCGGCGCGCTCACTGCTGTGCAGCAGCGGCTGCTGCAGAAGGCGGCGTCGCTGCTGCGTCCCGGCGGCACGCTGGTCTATTGCACCTGTTCGCTTGAGCCGGAGGAAGGCGAGCATGCGGTCGCGGCTCTGCTCCAATCCGATCAGGCGATGCGCCGGCACCCGGGTCGACCCAGCCGAGGTTCGCCGGGCTCGCCGAGATCGTCACGCCGGAGGGGGATTTGCGCACGCTGCCGTGCCATCTGCCCAACCCCGATCCGCGGCTCGCAGGGTTCGACGGTTTCTACGCGGGGCGCCTGACCAGGGGTTTGTAGCCGCTCGCGTTTCGGCGTTTCCCGCGGGCGCCGAGCGCGCCGCGACGTTCATCCACACCCGTCTATCGCCATGGTGTGTCCGGGGGATTTCCGGACTAAAAGGATTCGAAACGAATTTTCGTTAATCCGAGGTTGCTTTGGTTCATAACGTCAGTCCGTCTTCCGAGACCAGATGTCTGTCGAGCTGTTTCAATCGAAGCCATCTGCGACCGCACGGGTCGCCGCCGTTTTGCTGAATCTCAAGGGCGCCCTCACTCGGGTGCCGCAACGTGATGCGTTCATAGCACCGGGGGCCAAAGCGCGCGTGTCGTCCGCCCATCGTCGACGGATATCCAGCCTGATCTTGGGCCGCTTCGCGCGCAGCACGGTGGCGCGCGCCTCGGGCGGCGCGGCGGCGCTCGGCCGTCTGCTGCCCGGCCGAACCGACCGGCTGATCATCGCGCCGCACGATCTGCGCACGGCCGACTCCACGCGCGCAGCCGAGATCTATGCGGGTCGTTTCGTCTTCGCCGGCAAGATCGTCACCTGCCACGGCCGCTCGATCTTCGATATCGAGCCGCCGTCGGATGATTGGGAAGCCGCCCTGCTGGGGTTCGGCTGGCTGCGCCATCTGCGCGCCGCCGACACCGCCATCACCCGCGCCAATGCCCGTTCGCTGGTCGACGACTGGCTGTCCAACACCAAGCGCCGCAGTGCCGTCGGCCGCCGCCCCGACGTCACCGCCCGCCGGGTGATTTCGCTGTTGTCGCAGGCGCCGCTGGTGCTCGGCGATACCGATGGAAAATTCTATCGCCGCTATCTGCGCGGGCTCACGCGCGAGATCCGCACGCTGCGCCACGCGCTGCTCGAAGTGGCCGATGGCGTGCCGCGGCTGCAGGTCACGATCGCGCTGTGCTACGCGGCGCTGTGCCTCGCCAATCAGGCCAGCAATATCCGCGGTGCCACCAAGCGTTTGTCGGACGAACTGCAACGCCAGATCCTGCCGGACGGCGGCCACATCTCGCGCAATCCGGGCGCCTTGATCGAACTTTTGATCGACCTGTTGCCGCTGCGCCAGACGTTCTCGGCCCGCAACATCGCACCGCCGCCGGCGCTGCTCAACGCCATCGATCGCATGATGCCGATGCTGCGCTTCTTCCGTCACGGCGACGGCAATTTCGCGCTGTTCAACGGCATGAGTGCGACGCCGACCGATCTGCTCGCAACGCTGCTGGCCTATGACGACAGCCACGGCACGCCGATGGCCAGCATGCCGCACTCGGGCTATCAGCGCATCGACGCCGGCTCGACGCTGGTGATCGTCGATGCCGGTCCGCCGCCGCCCGCCAATGTCAGCCAGGAAGCCCACGCCGGCTGCCTGTCGTTCGAATTGTCGTCGGGGCTGAGCCGCATCGTCGTCAATTGCGGCCTGCCCCGCACCAACCGCGAGACCTGGCGCGTGTTTGCGCGCTCGACCGCGGCGCATTCGTCGCTGGTCTGTCATGACACCTCGTCCTGCAGTTTCGTCGAGCGCTCGGCGATGAAGCGCTTTCTGCACGGCGCACCGGTCGTCAGCGGTCCGGCCAACGTGGACAATCACCGCGAGGCGGTCGCCGGCGGAACTCTCCTCAACACCTCGCACGACGGTTATCGCGACCGCTTCGGCGTCGTGCATCAGCGCATGCTGGTGGTGAAGCACGACGGCTCGCGGGTCGACGGCGAGGATACGCTGCAGGCGGCGAGTGGCCGGCACAAGGCGGCGAATGCCGATTACGCCCTGCGCTTCCATCTGCATCCCAGCGTCAAGGCCAACCGGCTCGCCGATGCTAAAGGCGTGATGCTGGTGCTGCCCAACAAGGAAGTCTGGACCTTCGAGGCTGCCGACGACACCGTCGAGCTGGAAGAAACCGTGTTTCTCGCCGGCAACGACGGCGCACGCCGCTCGACCCAGATCGTGATCCGGCAGAATTCGATCGAAGCGCCCAACGTGCGCTGGAGCTTCATCCGCTCCAATGCCTCGCCGCAGGCCACATCCGCCCGCCGCGCCGCCCGCCGCGAGCCGGAATTGCCGCTTTAGACGACCTTGGTCACCGTTGTCGCGAGTGGTGAAAACTGCTAGTCAACGCGGGCCTCGCGCGACTGGCGACCTAGGATGGAGCACCATCGGGAAGCGCGGGACGTCTCTGCCGCGCGCCTGGGCATTTGTTTCCTTCACCCAAGAGGATCCTGCCCATGACCCAGACTTCCCGCCGCGTCACCCGTGCCCTGCTGTCCGTCTCCGACAAGACCGGCCTGATCGATTTCGCCCGCGCGCTCGCCGGCCACGGTGTCGAGCTGGTTTCGACCGGCGGCACCGCCAAGGCCATCGCGGCGGCGGGGCTTCCGGTCAAGGACGTCTCCGAGCTCACCGGCTTTCCGGAGATGATGGACGGCCGCGTCAAGACGCTGCATCCGAAAGTGCACGGTGGTCTGCTGGCGATCCGCGACAATGACGATCACACCCAGGCGATGGCCGCGCACGGCATCCCGCAGATCGACCTGCTGGTGGTGAACCTCTATCCGTTCGAAGCGACCGTCGACAAAGGTGCGTCCTACGAGGATTGCATCGAGAACATCGACATCGGTGGTCCGGCGATGATCCGCGCCGCCGCCAAGAACCACGACGACGTCGCCGTGGTGGTCGAGGCCAGCGATTATCAGGCGGTGCTCGACGAGCTCGCTGCTAATAACGGCGCGACCACGCTGCCGCTGCGCAAGCGCCTCGCCGCCAAGGCCTATGCGCGCACCGCCGCTTACGATGCGGCGATTTCCAACTGGTTCGCGCTGCAGCTCAAGACGGATGCGCCGGACTTCCGCGCCATCGGTGGCCGGCTGATCCAGTCGCTGCGCTACGGCGAAAATCCCCATCAAACCGCGGCGTTCTACGCCACGCCGGAGAAGCGCCCGGGCGTCGCCACCGCGCGGCAGGTTCAGGGCAAGGAGCTGTCCTACAACAACATCAACGACACCGACGCCGCCTACGAGTGCGTCGGTGAGTTCGATGCCAAGCGCACCGCCGCCTGCGTCATCGTCAAGCACGCCAACCCCTGCGGCGTCGCCGAGGGATCGAGCCTGCTCGACGCGTACCAGAAGGCGTTGGCCTGCGACTCGGTTTCCGCATTCGGCGGCATCGTGGCGCTCAACCGCACGCTCGATGCCGAGGCGGCGCGCGCCATCACCGAGATTTTCACCGAAGTGATCATCGCACCGGACGCGACCGAGGAGGCGATCGCGATCGTCGCAGCGAAGAAGAATCTGCGGCTGCTGCTGGCAGGCTCGCTGCCCGATCCGCGCGCGACCGGACTGACTTACAAGACCGTCGCCGGCGGCCTTCTGGTGCAGTCGCGCGACAACGCGGTGGTGGACGACATGTCGCTCAAGGTCGTCACCAAGCGGCAGCCGACCGAGGCCGAACTGCGCGATCTCAAGTTCGCGTTCCGCGTAGGCAAGCACGTCAAGTCGAACACCATAATCTACGCCAAGGACCTCGCCACCGTCGGCATCGGCGCAGGTCAGATGAGCCGTGTCGATTCCGCGCGTATCGCCGCCCGCAAGGCGCAGGACGCGGCCGAAGTGATGAAGCTCGCCGCGCCGATGACCAAAGGCTCGGTGGTCGCGTCCGACGCGTTCTTCCCGTTCGCCGACGGCATGCTGGCCTGCATCGAAGCCGGCGCCACTGCGGTGATCCAGCCCGGCGGCTCGGTCCGCGACGATGAAGTGATCAAGGCCGCCGATGACGCCGGCATCGCCATGGTGTTCACCGGGACAAGGCATTTCCGGCACTAAGGCGCTTCGGCGGCTGAGTGAAGTAGCACAGCCTTCTGAAGCAGCTTTCTCAAGCTCAGAGTCGTCATCCTGAGGTGCGCGCGCAGCGCGCCTCGAAGGATGCGGCCAAGGTGCGTGCGGCCCATCCTTCGAGGCCCACCAGCCCGCGCAGAGCGCGGCCCGGTGGGCACCTCAGGATGACGCAGAGTGCGTAGCAGCAGCACCAACGATCGCCATCCCGCTAGCTGATCAAGCCGCAGCACCTTCTTGCTGAGCGCTGCGCCGGACAACTCGCCGTCTCTCCACCGCAGCGGCCAGTTCGTCCAGCACCGTCTCTGTCGTGGCCCAGTCGATGCAGCCGTCGGTGATGCTCTGGCCGTAGTGCAGAGGTCGGCCCGGGACGACGTCCTGCCGCCCGGCGACCAGATTGCTCTCGATCATCACACCGATGATGCGGTCATCGCCGGCCGCGAGCTGGCGCCCGATATCGGCCGTGACCTTCGGCTGGTTCTCCGGCTGCTTGCTGCTGTTGGCGTGGCTGGCATCGATCATCAGGCGCGGCGCCACGCCGACCTTGCCGAGCACCGCGGCAGCGGCCTCGACGCTGGCGGCGTCGTAGTTCGGCGTGACGCCGCCGCGCAGGATGACGTGGCAGTCGCTGTTGCCGGTGGTGGCCGCGATCGCATTGCGGCCGCGCTTGGTCACCGCCATGAAATGGTGCGGTTGCGCCGCCGATTTCACCGCCTCCGCGGCGATCCGTACATTGCCGTCGGTGCCGTTCTTGAAGCCGATCGGGCACGACAGGCCGGACGCCAGTTCGCGGTGAATCTGGCTCTCGGTGGTGCGGGCGCCGATCGCGCCCCAGGCGACGAGGTCCGCGATGTATTGCGGCGTGATCAAATCGAGGAATTCGGTGGCGGCCGGCAGGCCGAGATTGTTCACGGCCGCCAGCACATGGCGCGCCAGCCTTAGTCCCTTGTCGATCCGGAAGCTGCCGTCGAGGTCGGGGTCGTTGATCAGTCCCTTCCAGCCCACGGTGGTACGCGGCTTTTCGAAATACACCCGCATCACGATCTCGAGCCGGTCGGACAAGGTCTCGCGCAGCGCCGCCAGACGGCTGGCATAGTCCAAGGCCGCTTCCGGATCGTGAATCGAACAGGGGCCGACCACGACCAGCAGCCGGTCGTCGGCTCCGGTCAGGATGGCGTGGATCGCGCTGCGGCTGGCCGCAACGGTGCGGGTCGCAGTCAAGGTGCGCGGCACCTCGCCGAGGACTTCGTCGGGCGTACTCAGTTCGGTGATTTTCTGAAGGCGAAGATCGTCTGTGGTGGTCAACACGGCAGTTTGCTCCTTGTGAGGAGACCTGCCGGCTTTAAACGAAAAAGCCGCCAGGTCTGGCGGCTTTTCGGATTTCGATGCTGCAATCTTCAGATCGAGCGAAATCCTCCCGCCGCCAGCGAGCTGCTAAAATAGAAGTACCAGTACGTGGCGGGCAGGTGGTTCATGCAGCCCCTATAGACCAAGCCGGCGGGTTTGTCCACGGACCGCGATTTACGGTGCCGTTCGCCGCACGCGCGTCAGCAGAATCAGCCCGGCGATGAAGAACAGCACCAGCACGGCCATGCCGGCCTTCTGGCTGGCGGTGATCGCCGTCACCGAGGCGACCAGCAGCGGTCCGATGAACGAGGTGACTTTGCCGGTGAGCGCGAACAGGCCGAAATACTGCGCGATACGCTCGCGCGGTGCGAGCCGGATCAGCAGGGTTCGCGACGCAGCCTGCAGCGGGCCGCCCGCGATGCCGATCAGGCAGCCCAGCGCGAGGTAAGCGCGTTCGGCCGGCGCGCCGAACAGCGGTCCGCCGGGCTGCGGCGGTGTGACCTCGATCAGCAGCACGTGCGCAGGATCCGTCAGCAGAATGCCGGTGATCGCGAACAGCAGCAGTATCATCGATCCCGCGATCACCCGCTTGGGGCCGAGCGCGTCGTCGAGCCGGCCGCCGGCGAAAGCGCCGAATGTCGCGGCGATGGCGAGGATCACGCCGAAGACGCCGATCTGAATCGTACTCCAGCCGAATGTCGCTGTGGCGTAGATGCCGCCGAAAGCGAACAGCGACACGAGCCCGTCGGTGTAGATCATGTTGGCGATCAGGAAGGCGGCGAGCGAACGCCGCTTCGGCAAATCGCGCAGCGTCTCGCGGAGTTCGCGCAAGCCCTCGCGTACCGCGGCGCGTGGCTTCAGCTTGGCGGGGAAGTCCGGCGTCAGCAGCATCATCGGCGCGACGAACACGACGAACCAGATCGCCGTCAGCGGGCCGCTGATCCGGTCGCCTTCGTGCAGCGCCGGATCGAGACCGAACCACGGCTCCAGCCCGATCAACGTCTTGCCGGTCTGCGGGTTGGCGGCGAGAAACCCAAGCACCAGAATCAGCGACAGGATGCCGCCGACATAGCCGGTGGCCCAGCCGGTGCCGGACAGCCGGCCGATCTTCTCGGGCGGGACGAGATTCGGCATCATGGCGTTGTTGAACACGGTGGCGAACTCGACCCCGATGGTGGCGATCGCGTAGGCGATCAGCAGCGCCGGAATGCCCGCGCTGTCGCCCGGTTTGCCGAACCACATCAGCGACGAACCGATCACCAGCATGGCGCCGAACAGCGCGATCCAAGGCTTGCGCCGGCCCGACGCGTCGGCGATCGCGCCGAGCACCGGCGACGCCAGCGCGATCAGCAGGCCGCTGGCCGCGGTGGCGAAGCCCCACAGCGATTGCCCGGTCGCCGGATCGGGCGCGACGTAAGTGGCGAAATAGGGTGCGAAGATGAAGGTGGTGATCAGCGTGAAGTAAGGCTGCGCGGCCCAGTCGAAGAAGATCCACCCCATCACCGCGGCACGCGACGGATAACGAGTCTGCTGGGCGTGCGCCGAGAGTTCCGCCGCGGCCGATGACGTCATCTTGTTGTCTCCGCGCCAGACGCGTTTTGCGGGCGGCGCCGGTTTTCTTATAGGATTCGCCGCGGGCGCGGCAGCCGAGCCGCGACGCCGAATGGATTAGAATGATCAGACTGCATTCCCTGCATCGCAAATGTGTGACGTTGGTGGCGTTCGTCGTACTGGCACTGGCGCCGGTCCACGCCCAGGACATGCGCGGCGGCGCCGCGTCCTCGGCGCTAGCGGCGCCGGCCGTCACGGCGCGCCACGGCATGGTGGTGGCGCAGGAGAAGCTCGCGGCCGAAATCGGAGCGCGCTTTCTTGCGCAAGGCGGCAACGCCGTCGATGCCGCGGTGGCGACCGGCTTCGCGATGGCGGTGACCTATCCGCGCGCCGGCAATCTCGGCGGCGGCGGCTTCATGGTGATTCATCGCGCGAATGGCGAAGATATCGCCATCGACTATCGCGAGACCGCGCCGAAGGCGGCGACGTCCGATATGTTTCTAACCGCCGGCAAGCCCGATCCGGCGAAGTCGCGCAACTCGGCACTCGGCATCGGCGTGCCTGGCACGGTTGCGGGCTTGGCGCTGGCATTGGAGAAATACGGCTCGGGCAAGTTCACGCTGGCGCAGCTGATCGCACCGGCGCGGGAACTGGCACAGGACGGCTTCGTCGTCACCGACGATTTTGCCGACACGTTGCCAGAGATGCGGTCGCGACTCGGGCTGTGGCCCTCCGCAGTGCAGGTGTTCGTGCGTCCCGACGGCTCGCCGCTGCAGCGTGGCGACAAGCTGGTGCAGGGCGATTTGGCCGCGACGCTACGGGAGATCGCCGAGCAGGGGCCGGACGGCTTCTACCGCGGCGCGGTCGCGGCCAAGCTGGCGCAGGGTATTCAGCGCGCCGGCGGCCTGATCACGACCGACGATCTTGCCGATTATCGCGCCGTGATCCGCAAGCCGGTGCGTGGCACTTATCGCGGCAACGACATCGTGGCGATGCCGCTGCCGTCGTCGGGTGGCGTCGTGCTGATCGAAACGCTGAACATCCTCGAAGGCTTCGCGATTCACGATCTCGGTGCCGGCACGCCGCCGTCGCTGCATCTGTTGATCGAGGCGATGAAACGCGCCTACGCCGACCGCGCCCGCTATCTCGGCGACCCGGCCTTCAGCGAGGCGCCTGTGGCGAAGCTGCTGTCGAAGGACTACGCGGCGACGCTGCGCAAAGGCATCGATGTCAGTCGTGCCACGCCGGTGACCGAATGGCTCGCGCAACCCCATGAGGGTCAGAACACCACGCATTTCTCCGTCGCCGACGACCAGGGCAACGCCGTCAGCAACACCTACACGCTCAACTTTCCCTACGGCGTCGGTCTCGTGGCCGAGGGCACCGGCGTGCTGCTCAACAACGAGCTCGACGATTTCACCGCGGCGCCGGGGGCCTCGAACGCATTCGGGCTGGTCGGCTTCGAAGCCAACCTGCCGGCGCCCGGCAAGCGGCCGCTGTCGTCGATGTCGCCGACCATCGTGCTGAAGGACGGCAAGCCGGTGCTGATCACCGGATCACCGGGCGGCAGCCGCATCATCTCGGCGGTGCTGCAGGTGATCGTCAACGTCATCGACAATCGCATGGACGTGGCCGAGGCCGTCGCGGCTCCGCGGCTGCATCATCAATGGATGCCGGACGAGGTGCGGGCCGAGCACGGGTTCCCGGCCGCGACCCTGGATGCACTCCGTGGCATGGGCCACCGCATCGTCGTGCCGCTCGGCCAGACCTCGGCGAATTCGATCCTGATCGACGCCAACGGATTCCACGGTGCGCCCGACCCAAGGACACGCGGCGCCACGGCGGCGGGGAATTGAGCGTGTCGTCATCCATGTAGTAACAAGTCCCTCCCCAAGCACAGCGAGCTCCCTCTCCCGCCTGCGGGAGAGGGCTGGGGTGAGGGCGCCCCAGGCAGCGAGCTCGCTGTTTGGTGGACCAGCACTACAGCATCGGCTGCGGCTCGTGGCAGCCCTCACCCCAACCCTCCCCCGCAAGCGGGGAGGGGGCGCGTCGCGCGCGTAGCGGTTGCTTCGGCTTGCACTTGTGGTTCAACGTCTCGTCGCAAGCGAGCGTAGCGATGCTCTGCTAATCTGCTTGGCGATTGAGATTTGGACTCTCGGGAGACATAAATGACTTCATTGAAGGGCA
>NZ_BADD01000460.1 GCF_000333455.1 Rhodopseudomonas sp. B29 | reverse complement strand
TGACCCGCCTGTTCTGCCCCGCTACCGCTGCGCCAGAAATGGCGCGGCCGCGACATTGGCCCCGCCGCCGTCGAGAACCGTTCGCAGCCGCGGATCGACGCGGTTTCTTGACGTCGCCGGGTGCTTCGCGCCACAACCTGCCGCCCCCCTTTTCAGCCGATTGGACTGCCGATGACGACGATCTTGAAGACCCTGCCCACAGGCCAGAATGTTGGCATCGCGTTCTCGGGCGGGCTCGATACCTCGGCGGCGCTGCTGTGGATGAAGCAGAAGGGCGCCAAGGTGTTCGCCTACACGGCCAATCTGGGCCAGCCGGACGAAGCCGACTACGACGAGATCCCCCGCAAGGCGATGAGCTTCGGCGCCGAGAAAGCCTGCCTGGTCGATTGCCGCACCCAGCTGGTGCACGAGGGCATCGCGGCGATCCAGGCGGGTGCCTTCCACGTCTCGACCGGCGGCATCACCTATTTCAACACCACGCCGCTCGGCCGCGCCGTCACCGGCACCATGCTGGTGTCGGCGATGAAGGAAGACGGCGTCAACATCTGGGGCGACGGCTCGACCTACAAGGGCAACGACATCGAGCGGTTCTACCGCTACGGCCTGCTGACCAATCCGGCGCTCAAGATCTACAAGCCGTGGCTCGATCAGCAGTTCATCGACGAGCTCGGCGGTCGCGCCGAAATGTCGGCGTTCATGACCGCCAACGGCTTCGCCTACAAGATGAGCGCCGAGAAGGCGTATTCGACCGACAGCAACCTGCTCGGCGCGACCCACGAAGCCAAGGATCTCGAGCAGCTCGATAGTGGCATCCGCATCGTCAACCCGATCATGGGCGTGCCGTTCTGGCGCGACGATTGCGCCGTGAAGGCCGAGACCGTCAGCGTGCGGTTCGCCGAGGGCCAGCCGGTCGCGCTCAACGGCAAGACCCTCAGCGATCCGGTGGCGCTGTTCTACGAGGCCAATGCGATCGGCGGCCGTCACGGCCTCGGCATGAGCGATCAGATCGAGAACCGCATCATCGAGGCCAAGAGCCGCGGCATCTACGAGGCGCCCGGCATGGCGCTGCTGCACATCGCCTACGAGCGCCTCGTCACCGGCATCCACAACGAAGACACCATCGAGCAGTATCGCATTAACGGCATGAAGCTCGGCCGGCTGTTGTATCAGGGCCGCTGGTTCGACTCGCAGGCCTTGATGCTGCGCGAGACCGCACAGCGCTGGGTTGCCCGCGCTATCACCGGCGAAGTGACGCTGGAGCTCCGCCGCGGCAACGACTACTCGATCCTCAACACGGTGAGCCCGAACCTGACCTACGCGCCCGAGCGCCTCAGCATGGAAAAGGTCGAGGACGCGCCGTTCACCCCGGCCGACCGCATCGGCCAGCTCACGATGCGCAACCTCGACATCGCCGACACCCGCGCCAAGCTCGGCCTGTACGCCGACAGCGGCCTGCTGTCCGCCGGCGAAGGAAGTCACATCCCGAAGCTGGAAAGCGACAAGACCTGATACGCGCGGTGCGGCGACACCGCGACGATCATCCGATCGGCCGCGAGAGCTCGTTATGTCGGAATCTCTGCCTGTCCTGAAAGGCGCCTATGTCACTCTGCGCAAGGCTGCGCCTCGTGACGTGGAGGCCTTCGTGGTGCTCGGCAACGATCCGCACATCCACGAGATGTTCGGTGGAAGCCGCGCGACGTTCATGCCTGCAACTCCGGACAGCGCGACCTCCCTGGTCGCGAGCCTGATCGACCATCCATATGCATGGATCATCGAGCGGGAGCGACCGATCGGGCACGCCCGGCTGGATCGGGTCGATCTGCACGATCGGCGGGCATCCTTCGCGATCGGAATTCTCGATCCGGACGAACTGGGAAAAGGCTATGGTACCGAGGCGGCGAAGCTGGTGCTTCGCTTCGCGTTCGGGAAACTCGATTTGCATCGCGTCTCGGTTCGTGTGTTGGCCTATAATTCCCGCGCCATTGGCTCTTACAAGAAGTGTGGATTCGTCGTCGAAGGTCGCGAACGCGAGGCTGGCCTCGTCAACGACTGCTGGCACGACGATATCATCATGGGACTGCTGAAGCGGGAGTTCATCG
>NZ_BADD01000461.1 GCF_000333455.1 Rhodopseudomonas sp. B29 | reverse complement strand
GCCTTTCGCGCGCGAGGTTGAGCGGCATCTTCGGAATGTCGCCGGCCGCAAAGCCGATCACCAGGAAGCGGCCTTCCCAGGCGATCGAGCGCAGCGCGGCTTCAGCGTAAGTGCCGCCGACCGGATCGAAGATGATATCGACGCCCTTGCCGCCGGTTAGCTTCTTCAGCCCCTCTTTCAGATCTTCCTTGGCGTAGTTCAGCGTCAGCTCGGCGCCGTGCTGCTTGGCGAATTCGAGCTTCTCGTCCGACGACGCGCAGGCGATCACTTTGAGGCCCATCAGCTTGCCGAGTTCGCAGGCCGCAAGCCCGGTGCCGCCGGCGGCGCCGAGCACGGCCAGCGTCTCGCCCTTCTTCGGGCTGGCGCGATCTTCCAGCGCGTGTAGCGCGGTGCCGTAGATGATGATGATGCCGGCGGCGCGGTCGTAGTCGAGATTGTCCGGGATCTTGACGATCTGCTGCGCCGGCAGCGCGATCTTTTCGCGCGCACCGTTGTGGCCGCACGACGCCACGACGCGGTCGCCGGGCTTCAGATCAGTGACGCCGGCGCCGACGCTTTCGATCACGCCGGCGACTTCGGCGCCGGGCGAAAACGGAAACGGCGGCTTGATCTGGTACTTGCCCTGAATCATCAGGATGTCGAAGAAGTTCAGCGCCGCCGCCTTGATGGCGATCACCGCTTCGCCGGGGCCGGCCACCGGATCGGGCACATCGGCGAGCACGAGCTCGTCGGGACCGCAATATTGATTGCAAAGAATGGCTTTCATCGGCTTCTGACCTTCTGGCGTGTAACAGTTGAGCGCTTCATGCCAAGTTTGCGCGCGGGCGACAATCAGTTTCGGTGCGCCAGGGCGCCAAGGTGCGGCAACGCGCCGTCGCTTATTCCGCGTCACGCGAAACATCGCGGCTGCGGCTTTTCAGAATCGCTTTCCCGGTCTAATCCGCTTGCGACCCGCTCGGCGGAACGTGAGCCATTTTGCAGTCACAATGATGAGGGACGAGACCTGCCCATGAGCGTGAGGCGATTGCTGATTGCCGCAATGGCGGCGGGTCTGGTGAGCGGTGTCGGTGCAGCACAGGCGCGCGAGGCCAAGAAGCCGCCAGCCAAGCCGACTGCTGCCAAACCGGCCCCGGCTCATGCGGCTGCCGGCGGCGCCGAGCCGTCTCTGATCGGGCAGTTCGGCAACTGGGGTGCGTATGTGGCTTCTCCGGGTGGCCGCAAAGTCTGCTTCGCGCTGGCCAAGCCGACCTCGTCAAAGACCACGCCGCCGAACCGGCCTCGCGATCCGGCCTACGCTTTCATCTCGACCCGGCCGGCCGAAAAGGTGGTCAATGAGGTCTCGGTGATGATCGGCTATCCGCTCAAGCCCGGCTCGGATTCGACCCTGGAGGTCGGCGGCGCGTCGTTCGCCATGTATACCCAGGGCGACGGCATCTGGATCAAGAACGCCGCCGAGGAGGAGCGCCTGGTCGAGGCGCTGCGCAAGGCGCCCGAGGTCACCGTCAAGGGCGTCTCCGCCAAGGGAACCGCCTCGAGCGACACCTTCTCGCTGAAGGGCCTGTCCCAGGCCCTCGACAAGGTGGCGCAGGCCTGCGGCGGCTGATCTGGCCCGGCCGGGAAGGCCGGACTTTGCACAAATGTCGAAGACGGCTTATCTGAAGGCTGTTTTCGAGCGCAGGCGGCTCGCCGGTCGAGGTGGGACGTGCCGTAGGGTGGGCAAAGGCGCGTAGCGCCGTGCCCACGTCGGTGCTGATGGTGGGCACGCTGCGCTTTGCCCACCCTACATGTGATCATGACCCAAACCTCTACCATCCCGCTCGAGAAGACCCCGCTCGAGACCTATGTGCCACCGGCGAAGCCGTCGCTGATCGGGCTTTCGCGGGCCGAGATCGCCGACAAGCTCGGCAGCGTCGGTGTCGAGGAGCGCCATCGCAAGATGAGGGCGCAGCAGCTCTGGCACTGGATGTACGTCCGCGGCGCCAAGAGCTTCGCCGAGATGACCAACGTCTCGAAGGATCTGCGCGCCACGCTGGCCGAGCACTTCACGGTCGACCGGCCCGAAGTGGTGGCCGAGCAGATCTCGTCCGACGGCACCCGCAAATGGCTGCTGCGGCTGCCGAGCGGCGACGATGTGCAGAAGGCCCACGAGGTCGAGTGCGTCTACATTCCGGAAACCGACCGCGGCACGCTGTGCGTATCGAGTCAGGTCGGCTGCACGCTCAACTGCTCGTTCTGCCACACCGGCACACAGCGGCTGGTGCGCAATCTCACCGCCGGCGAGATCGTCGGACAGGTGATGGTTGCGAAGGATCGGCTGAACGACTGGCCGCAAGCCGTCGGCGCCGACAAGGACGGCAACCGCCTCGTCACCAATATCGTCATGATGGGCATGGGCGAGCCGCTGTACAATTTCGACGCGGTGCGCGACGCGCTGCTGATCGTCTCGGATAACGAAGGCATCGGCCTGTCGCGGCGGCGGATCACGCTGTCGACCTCGGGCGTGGTGCCCAACATCGTCCGCGCCGGCGACGAGATCGGCGTCATGCTGGCGATCTCGCTGCATGCGGTGCGCGACGAACTCCGCGACGAGCTGGTGCCGCTCAACCGCAAATACCCGCTCGCCGAAGTGCTGCAGGCCTGCCGCGACTATCCGGGCGCGTCCAATGCGCGGCGCATCACCTTCGAATACGTGATGCTGAAGGGCGTCAACGACTCGCTCGACGACGCGCGGCGTCTTGTGAAGCTGCTCAAGGGCATTCCGGCCAAGATCAACCTGATCCCGTTCAACCCGTGGCCGGGCTCGAAATACGAATGCTCCGACTGGGAGCAGATCGAGAAATTCTCCGAATACGTCTTCAACGCCGGCTACTCGTCCCCGGTCCGCACCCCGCGCGGTAGAGACATTCTGGCGGCGTGCGGCCAGCTCAAGAGCGAGACGGAAAAGCTGTCCGTCCGCGAACGCGACGCGCTGCGTGCCATGGCGATGACGGATTGATGTGTGCTGCTACACATGACTGCGTCACACGCGGGCTTGACCCGCCTGCGGGGCCGAAGCCCCTTCGGCGCGGCGAAGGCCCGCGTGTCCATCTTCTTCGAAGAGGATGGATTGCCGGGTCAAGCCCGGCAATGACTCTGTTAGAGGCACGGCGCCACACCCCAAGCGCCGTCACGGCCGGGCTTGACCCGGCCATCCACGTCTTCGCTCCACGTGGAGGCGCTGCTTCGTGGATGCCCGGGCCTTCGCCGCGCCGAAGCGGCTTCGGCCGCGCAGGCGGGACAAGCCCGGGCATGACGGGCGGGGAGCGGGCGGCTGATAACCTGGCCATCCCATGTCCCTGATCGGTCGCTTGTTCGCCATCGGCTTCGGCTTTCTGTTCGCCAGCGCGGCGGCGGGGGTCATCGTCGTTGGGGCGCTGTTGTTTCCCGAGCTCAGCAATCTCGCCGACGGGCCGATCGACGACAACACGCTCAACATCGTGCTCGGGTTCGGCTTCATTTTCGTCTCCGGCTTCGCGCTGGTGCCGGCGCTGATCGTGGTGCTGATCACCGAGGCGTTTTCGATCCGCAGCGCACTGGCCTATGCGATCGGCGGCGGCGTGGTCGGCGCCGCCTGCTATCTCGGGCTGGTGCCGTTCGATCCCGGCTCGCTGGAGTTCCACGGCATCGTCCGCCGTCACCTCGAAATCATGACCGGCGCCGGCATCGTCGGCGGGCTGGTGTACTGGCTGATCGCCGGCCGCAATGCCGGGATGTGGCGGGATCCGCCGCGCCGGCCTTTGCCTCCGCAACCGGCCCCGCAGCAACCGGCCTCGCAGCAGCCGGCCCCGCCGCAGCCGAGCCCGCCGCAGCCGCCGCCTGCGGCCTAGCCCCCCCCGCCTTTCCATCCCAAACCGCCTCGGATAAACCCAAGTCCATGAACCGTAAGGGACTTCTCATCGCGCTGGCGCTGTTCGGCGGCATCGGCTTGCTGTTCGGCCTGTTCCCGCAGCTCGATCTGTGGCTCGCCGGCCTGTTCTACGACGCCGCCACCAAGACCTTCCCGATGCGCTCGATGGCCGACCTCGAATTCGCCCGCGATCTGGCGATGTGGATCGCCTGGGCGTTTGCCGGGCCGTCGATCCTGGCGCTGGTCTATAAGGCGATCTGGCCGGACCGGCCGCTGGTCATTCCCGGCCGCACGGTGGCGTTTCTGCTGATCAGCATCCGTAGAGCAGGCCCCATTTGATGTTGGGCAGCGTAACGCGCCAGAACGTGGTCCAGCCGCCGGCGCCGAGCGAGATCGCGGCTTCCTCTTCCTGCTGTCCCTGCTCCTGCATCAACGGGATCAGTTCGCGGGCCACGAACGGGAAAGT
>NZ_BADD01000462.1 GCF_000333455.1 Rhodopseudomonas sp. B29 | reverse complement strand
CGAAAACATCAAGAACGGCAATACCAGCCTAGTCGAAAACATCTTCATGCCGCCTAGCGATGCGGACATCGAGGATGCGGCCTTTCGCGCGTTGCGCGACAGCGGGATCCGCGGCACCGTCGCGCGCGCCACACAGGCCCGTCACTTCGATCCGCAGTTCTGCGAAACCTCGGCTGAGCAGGCCGAGCGCGTCGGACGGCTCGCCGCGGGCTGGCACGGCAGCCACGACGGCCGGCTGCGCCTGTCGATTGGCCCGTTGCTGCCCTGGGTCGTCGATGAGGACGGCTTTCGCGAGACCCGCAAGATCGCCCGCGCCAACGGCATCGCGCTGCACATGCACGTCGCCGAGTCGCCCGAGTTCAACGCCCTCATCGCGCGTCATTACGGCCGGGCCATCCGCCAGGTCGAACTGCTCGACGAGGTCGGCTGCCTCGGCCCGGACGTGCAGGCGATCGCCTGTTCGGACGTGTCGCCGCGCGAGATCGAATTGCTGGCGCAGAGCGGCACCGCGGTGGTGTTCGACCCGCCGACCCGGCTGTTCTGGGGCACGGGCTTCCCGCCGATCCGCGACTTCCTCACGGCGGGGATCAACTGCGGGCTCGCGACCAACGGCGCAGCGGCGAACTGCGGCCAGGATCTGTTCGAGAGCATGAAGTACGCGTGCGCAACCGCCAAGACCGCGGCCACGACCCCCAGGCGCTCACCGCCGCGCGGGCGCTGCGCATGGCGACGGTCGAGGGCGCGCGCGGCATTGGCCTGACCGAAACTGGATCGATCGAGGTCGGCAAGCGCGCCGACCTGATCACCGTGGACGCACGCCAGCCGCATCTGTCGCCGCTGTTCGATCCGGAAAAGGCGCTGGTCTACAGCGCCCGCGGCGCCGACGTGCGCGACGTGATGATAGACGGCCGCATCGTGATGCGGGATCGCAAGGTGCAGGCGGTCGACGAGACCGGTCTGCTCACCGAGGTTGAACAGGTCGCGCGCAGCTGCGCAGCGCGCGCCGGCGTCGTGCTTCCGCAGCCGAGCCTGATGGGGATGTCCAGCCATGCTTAAGGTGATCTCACTGCTGGCCGCGGTGATCTTTTGGGGCCTGCTGTCTTTGACACTGCCTCCGGACATCTTTCCCGGACCGCTCGAGACCGTGAAGGCGTTGTGGGGTGAGATCGCCGGCGGCCGTGTCGGCACCGATCTCGTGATGACGATGCTGCGCGTCGTCGGCGGCCTGGTACTGGCGCTGCTGCTCGGCGTTCCGGTCGGCGTGCTGATGGGGCTCAACCGCCGCGCCGAGGCGGTGCTCGACGTCTGGGTGATGATCGGCCTGACGGTGCCGAGCCTGTGCTACGCCATCATGGCCTTCATGTGGTTCGGCCTCAACGAGGGTGCCGCCATCGTCGCCATCGCGGTCACCGCCGCGCCGTCGATCACCATCAACATCTGGGAAGGCGTCAAGAACGTCGACACCAAGCTGGTGGCGATGGCGCGTGTGTTCGAAGCGCCTCGTTCCACCATCGTGCGCCGCGTGCTGATGCCGCAGATCTATCCCTATGTCATGGCGTCGGCGCGGTTCGGCCTCGGCATCATCTGGAAGATCACCGTGCTGGTCGAGCTGATCGGCCGCCCCAACGGCGTCGGCTTCAAGCTGTTCTACTGGTACCAGCTCGCCGACATGCGCCAGGTGCTTGCCTGGACGCTGCTGTTCACCATCATCATGCTGCTGATCGAGCTGGCGATCCTCAAGCCGATCGAGCGGCGCATCTTCGCCTGGCGCCCGGAGGTTGCCGTATGAAGCCCGCCATCCACGTCGCCTCGCTGCGCAAGACCTTCACCGCGCGCGACGGTTCGACCCGAACCGTGCTAAAGAACCTCGACCTCGACGTCGGCGCCGGCGAATTCCTCTGCATCCTCGGCCCGTCGGGCTGCGGCAAGTCGACGCTGCTCAATGTGCTCGCCGGCCTCGACAAGGTGTACGACGGCACGGCCGACGTCAGCGGCGGACGCATCGGCTATCTGTTCCAGGAGCCGCGGCTGCTGCCGTGGCTCACCGCCGAAGGCAATCTCGATTTCGCCTTGTCGAGCTGCCGCGTGCCCACCAAGCGCTGGGAGCAGCTGAAGTCCCGCTATCTCGCCATGACCGGCCTGTCGGATTATCGCAACTACTATCCGCACCAGATTTCCGGCGGCATGGCACAGCGACTGGCGCTGGTCCGCGCGCTCTGCGTCGAGCCTGGCATCCTGCTGATGGACGAGCCGTTCTCCGGGCTCGACGAGATCACCGCGCGGCGAATCCGGACCGACCTGCTGACGATCTGGGAAGAGACGCGCAAGACCATCGTGTTCGTCACGCACAACGCCTACGAGGCCTGCTTCCTCGCCGACCGCATTCTGGTGATGATGGGCGGCGCGTTCGAGCAGGAGATGCGCGTGCCGATCCCACGGCCGCGCAGCTACGACGATTCCGCCGTGTTCGAACTCAGTCGTGACGTCATCCGCGCGTTCGGCGACGGCATGGGGCGGCCCACGCCCGCCGGCCGCTGGCCCGGAAACGTTGCCCACGGCTGGTCGGCGACCTCGACCGCCACACTGCCGCCCGCATGAACCTCTGACCCACTGACGATTGGAGCGCGTATGCTAACCCGCTTTGGACTTCTCGCCGCCGTAGTGCTCGCGACGACCAGCGCCGCCACCGCGCAAGTCAAGGTGCGCATCGGTGACCTAGCACAATCGCTCAACGAGATCGGCTCGCGCGCGATGATCGATCAGGGTATCGACAAGAAATACGGCATCGCCGCCGAATATCGCGCCTATCCGACACTTGACGGCCTGTTCACCGCGATCCGCGGCAAGGATGTCGATGTCGGCTTCGGCGGCTGGACCGCGATCGCGCAGTTCCGCGGCAAGGGCATGCCGGTAACCATGATCTTCCCGGTCGGCCGCGGCGCGACCGTGGACGTGATCGTGCCGGCCGCGTCCCCGATCAAAAGCATCTCCGAACTCAAGGGCAAGAAAGTCGGCTCGTTCGCTGGCGCCGCCGGCACCGCGACCGTGCTGTTCCGCGTGATCACCTCGAAATTCCATGGCTTCGATCCCGGCAAGACCGGCGATCTTCAGTTCGCCGGCCCCGGCCTGCTCCCGGCGCTGCTCGACAAGGGCGAGATCGACGCCGCGGTGATGTTCGATCCGCTGGCCGCCAAGCTCGAAGGCACGGGCAAGTACAGATCGCTCGGCAACCTCGCCGACGCCTACAAGGCCGGGACCGGCGACGATTTCCTGTGGATCGGCTACTCGACCAACGACGACTTCATCAAGGCCGAACCTCAGGCGCTGACCAACTTCACCAAGGCGTGGCTCGAGGCGATCGAGTACGTCAAGACCCACCCCGAAGTTTTCGAGGCTTACGGCAAGAAATACGGGCTCGAGCCCGCCGCCATCGAGCTGCTGCGCCAGCGCGTACTGGCCGACTACACCACCAAATGGGACGACCAGACCATCGCCAGCTTACGACGCTTCGGCGCGATGGCCAACGAAGTGATGGGCGGTGGCTATCTCGACACGGTGCCGGACGCGGCGTTCTCGACACAATTCGATCCGCGCAAGTAACACCACGCCACAGCGGACACGCGGCAATTGCCGCGTGTTCGCTCAGCGGCGCGTCGCAGGCGTCCGCCGGCTGTCGCTTTCACGGCTCAGGATGGCGGCACTGATCTGGCACATCCAGTTGATGCCGGTGTCGTTGGCAAAACGCGAATGACTGTGGACCCGAACTTCGATCGGGGGCAGGTCGAACGGCAACTCGAGCAGGCGAAAATCGCGGGCTCGGTGCAGATCCAGCGCCAGCAAGCGCGGAAAGATCGCCGCGACGTCGGAATGGCGCACGATCTCCGGCGCCGTGGTGAAATGGCCGCGTACCGCGATCCGCGGGCGCGCATCCTCGTCCGCGAGCCATTGCTCGGCGAGCTGATACACCGACGACGTCGTGCGCGCGAAGAAGAACCGCAACTTGGAAAAATTGGCCCGCGTCAGCTTCAATTTGACGATCGGATGATTGGCGCGCACCAGGCAGATGTAGCGGTCGCTGAACGTATCGATCGCGATCAAGTCCTTCTCCGGCGCACTGATCGCGCCGATCGCCAAGTCGATCTCGCCGGACCGCATCGAACTCACCACGCTGTCAGGCAACAGCGGTACGACATGGACGCGCACGAACGGCGAGACGTGCGAAAGCTCGCTGATCAACCGCGGCAAGATGTACACTTCCGCGATGTCCGACATTGCCACCCGAAACGTTCGCTCTGTGACGCGCGGATCGAACACGACGCCGCTTTGCAATGTGCGATTGAGCAGCTCGAACGCCTGATCGAGGGGCTCGTGCAGCCGCACCGCCGCATCGGTCGGCAGCATGCGGTTCGCCACCCGCACGAACAACGGATCGCCGAAGCGCTCGCGCAGCCGACGCAGCGCGTGGCTGATCGCCGGCTGCGTCAAACCGAGGCGATCGCCCGCCGCGGTGAGGCTGCGCAGGTCCCAGATCGCCAGGAATACGCGCAGCAGATTGAGATCCAGCTGATCATTCATTCGGCTCATACGCGCGATTATGACTATGAATTTGACTTACATCAAGGCGGTCGACATCGTAACGCATCCGCCAACTAATCACGACGCGATTGCCAGCGGCGTGATGTCTTCATCCGCGCCGACGGCGCCATCAGGAGACCTGGGATGACCAGCGCAGCCGCTTTTCAAAAGATTCAATCGGAGGAAGCGACCGACCCCGTATTCGACTACAAGGCAGCAGTGTACTCCATTCTGCCCCGGATCGCCGCAACGACGCACGAGAGTGACAAGCAGCGCCGTCTTGCCGACGACGCCGCCAATGCGCTGCGTGAATCCGGCCTATCCCGCATGATCACGCCGAAGCAATCGGC
>NZ_BADD01000463.1 GCF_000333455.1 Rhodopseudomonas sp. B29 | reverse complement strand
CCCCCTTGCGGGGAGGGGTCGGGGGTGGGGGTGCCGCGCGCACGGAATCCAATCTAAATGCCCGACCTCCTCCTCGAACTGTTCTCCGAAGAAATCCCGGCGCGGATGCAGGCGAAGGCTGCTGATGATCTCAAGCGCCTCGTCACCGACAAGCTCGTCGCCGAAGGGCTCG
>NZ_BADD01000464.1 GCF_000333455.1 Rhodopseudomonas sp. B29 | reverse complement strand
GCCTTTCTGCCGCTGCGCTGCTCGCTCTGTCACTCACAGCGGCATCGTTGCAGACCGCAACCGCCACGCTGAAGAATGCCGAGGGCGCCGAGGTCGGCACCGCGAGCCTGACGCACGGTTCGGCCGGCGTGAAGATCCATCTGGTGCTGAAGGGTCTGCCGCCGGGCGAGCACGCGTTTCACATTCACGCCGTCGGCAAATGCGAGCCGCCGTTCACCTCGGCGGGCGGACACTTCAATCCCGAAGGCAGGAAGCACGGCAAGATGGCCGAAGGCGGCGCCCATGCCGGCGACATGAACAATCTCGACGTTCCGGCGTCGGGCGCGCTGACCACCGACATCACCAACGATCAGGTGACGCTCGACAAGGGCCGGCCGAACTCGGTGTTCAAGGAAGGCGGCACTGCGCTGGTGATCCACGCCAAGGCCGACGACTACAAGTCCGACCCCGCCGGCAACGCCGGCGACCGTATCGCCTGCGGGGTGATTGAAGAAGCGAAGTAACTCGCTCCAACACCGTCATTCCGGGGCACGCGCAACGCGCGTGAACCCAGAACCTCGAGCTGTTCTGCCGTGCTCTGCACTTCGAGATTCCGGGTTCGCTTGCTTCGCAAGCGCCCCGGAATGACGGACCTGGATTCAGGCTTCGCGCTTCAGCGGCCGCTGCAGCGCCGACAACAACGCCCCCAGCGCCAGCGTCGCCGCAGAAACCGCGAGCGCCGATGACAACGACCCGATCGCATCCGTTATCGCGCCGACCACCAGCGGCCCGAGCGTTTGGCCGATGCCGAATGCGATCGTCATCGCGGCGATCGCGCCGGGCCATTGCGGCTGTTTGTAGTTGAAACGGACGAACGCCGTGGTGGTCGCCACCACGGCGAAGAACGACACGCCGAACACCAGCGCCGACAGTGCCAGCATCGCCGGCGACAGGCCGAGCAGCGGCAGCGCGGCGCCGATGGCGTTGACACCCAGAATGATGGTAGTCGACAAGCCGCCGCGATCGAGCACCATCACCCGGCGCCAGACCCAGGGCGTGACGAAGGCCGAACAGCCGATCAGGCACCAGAATGCGCTCTGCGCCGCAGCGCCGCCGCCGAGATCGCGCACATAGGCGATCATGAAGGTCATGTAGGCGATGTAGCCGGCGCCGAACATGAAGTAACCGACGAGATAAATCATCACCGGCCCGACCCGGAACGGCGCCGGCGCGCCGCTCACGATGCCGGCGTGCAAGCCGATCGGCGCAAGCAGCACCGGCAGCGTCATCACCGCCGATAATGCGGCCAGCACCAGCCAGCCGAGCCACCACGAGCCGGGACCGGCGGCCTGTAGCAGGAACGGCGCAATCAGTCCCGACGACAGAATGCCGATGCCCGGCCCGGCATAGAACAAGCTCATCAGAAAAGCCGACCGCCCCGGCTGCGACTGCGCGATGGTGGTGGCGAGCGCGCCGCCCGCCACGAAGGCCAGCGCCGCGCCGACACCGGCGATCAGCCGCGCCACAGAGAGCAGGATGAAATTACCCGAGACGGCGCAGAGCGCCAGCGACGCCACGCAGGCCAGCGTGCTCCAGCGGACAACCGCCGCCATGCCGAACCGCGCCACCAGCCGTGAGGTGATCAGTGCTCCGATCAGGTAGCCGGCGGCATTGATGGTGTTCATGAATCCGGCGGCCGAATACGACCAATGCAGGCTGTCGCGCATGTCCGGCAGCAACAGCGAATAGGCAAATCTGCCGATGCCGAGCCCCACCGTGGGGGCGAGCGACAGGATCAGGATCAGGCGCGCGGGATGAGCGGGCGCCGCCTCGGTGCGGTCGAGTAGGGTCACTTGGGGATTCTCCGGCGCCGCGAGTGTGGCAGCGAATGCACCCAATTCGCAACAAGCCGCCCCGAAACACAGGCCTGCCGCACGGCTCGGCGTCTTGCCAAGCCGGCGGGCGGGCTTTAGCACTCGGCGCGCAATTCCCACCCACCGTCATGCCCGGGCTCGACCCGGGCATCCATCGTTTTCGCGAGATGGATCGCCGGGTCGAGCCCGGCGATGACGCCTGCAAGGATCCGATCATGGCGACGCATAAACTGCTCCTGCTCCCCGGCGACGGCATCGGCACCGAAGTGATGGCCGAGGTGTCGCGGCTGATCGACTGGCTCAACAAGGCCGGCATCGCCAAATTCGAGACCGAGCACGGCCTGGTCGGCGGCGCTGCTTACGACGCCGACAAGGTCGCGATCACCGACGCCACGATGGCGCTGGCGCAGGCCTCCGACGCGGTGATCTTCGGCGCGGTCGGCGGCCCGAAGTGGGACGGCGTGCCCTACGAGGCGCGGCCCGAGGCCGGCCTGCTGCGGCTGCGTAAGGATCTTGCGCTGTTCGCCAATCTTCGCCCGGCGGTGTGCTATCCGGCGCTCGCCGAGGCTTCCAGCCTGAAGCCCGACGTAGTCGAAGGCCTCGACATCATGATCGTCCGCGAGCTGACCGGCGGCGTGTATTTCGGCGAGCCCAAGACCATCACCGACCTCGGCAACGGCCAGAAGCGCGCCGTCGACACGCAAGTTTACGACACCTACGAAATCGAGCGCATCGGCCGCGTCGCCTTCGATCTGGCGCGCAAGCGCCGCAACAAGGTGACCTCGATGGAGAAGCGCAACGTCATGAAGACGGGCGTGCTCTGGAACGAAGTGATCACCGCCGTGCACGACCGCGAATACAAGGACGTGCAGCTCGAGCATCAGCTCGCCGACTCGGGCGGCATGAATCTCGTCAAGTGGCCGAAGCAGTTCGACGTCATCGTCACCGACAACCTGTTCGGCGACATGCTGTCCGACATCGCGGCGATGCTGACGGGGTCGCTCGGCATGCTGCCGTCGGCCTCGCTCGGCGAAGTCGATGCCAAGACCGGCAAGCGCAAGGCGATGTACGAGCCGGTGCATGGCTCGGCGCCCGACATCGCCGGCAAGGGCATGGCCAATCCGGTGGCGATGCTGGCCTCGTTCGGCATGGCGCTGCGCTATTCGCTCGACATGGGCGATCTGGCCGACAAGCTCGATGCGGCAATCGCCGCCGTGCTGGCCAAGGGCCTGCGCACCGCCGACATCAAGAGCGAAGGCACCAATGTGGTGTCGACCAGCCAGATGGGCGAAGCCATCGTCGCCGAGCTGCAGGCGCTGCACGGCTGAGGCGCGACTGCGGACTTGTAGGGTGGGCAAAGCGAAGCGTGCCCACGCTCGGCGGTGATTTGACTTTGGACCGATAAACGCGTGGGCACGGCGCTTCGCGCCTTTGCCCACCCTACGCGCTACGCGCAGTCTGCGATGCCACCGCCACAAACGAAAAACGCCCGGCTTGCGCCGGGCGTTTCGCATTCAGGCCAGGGACCGCTGATCAGTACAGCGGGAAGCCGGTCGGATAGCCGCCGAGATCGGACGGCGGGCTCAGCGGCTGGCGGTCGATCGGGTGGGTCCAGTTTTCCCGGGCGAAGCTGCGACCGGGCGGCAGCGCGTAATCGGTGAAGTGGCGCTCGCCCGGCAGCACTTCGGTGCCGGCGTCGAGCCAGGAGCGCTTGGAGATGTAGACGCGGGTGCGCGGGCCGGCCTGATACGAGACGTTGGGGCCGCGGCTGCCATAGGCGACCTGATCCGAGGTGCCGTAGATGCGCTTCTTCTTCGGCGCGGCGTCGGCCGGATTGGCCATGAGGCCGGTCACGACCAGAGCGGCTGCCGCCAGCAGCACTGGCATCTTTCCTGCGGCAGAGAATTTCACGGTCATGGCTTCCTCTTTCACCCCCGAGCACGCGGTCCGCTCGTCCGGCGACTACGCCGGTTCATTTCGATTCTTGAAGGTTTTAGCCGCCTCGGCCAACTCGCCACAAGGTCTATCCGGCCACACTGTCCGACAATAATGCGGCGCCGCGCCGAAAGGTTGCGCGGCGGCCCGTTTCAGTTCGCCCCCAGCCGGCCGCGCAGACCGGGCGCCCCGCCGTCCGTGATCCAGTCGGCCGAGGCGATCGGCTGGGCGTGAATGCCGTCACAACGCGTGCGGCGCAGCTCAGCGCGGGCGAAGGTTTCGGCGACGGCGGCGTCGTTACCAGCACTGAGCAGCACCAGGCGGTCGAGCAGGCAGGCGGCCGCAGCGCTCTTCTGCACCAGAGTGTCGCCCTGGCAGGTCCAGCCGGACAGCCGCAGCCCGGCGGATTCGATGGTTTTGATGAAGCCCAGGCAGCCCGGCTGGCGAACACGGCTTCCGGCTAGGTCGAACAAGGCGGCGGTGCCGAATTTGGTCTCGACCAGTCCGGCGGGCTGGATGGTGGCGATCCCGCCGGGGTCCATCCGCGCCGCCAGGTCGGCAGCGGCCGGCGGCGCATGGCGGACCTCGTCGCCAAGGCGATAGACCTCGATTTCGGCGGCAGGCGGCTCGCCCGGTGCGGCGAAGCGGATCACGTCCTTGCGGCCGCCGTCCGAATTCCGCAGCACCTCGGTGCTCTCGAGCTTGCCCGGAAGATCGAGCTGGCTCACCGCAAATGCCGGTTGCGAGCGCAGCGCCGCACTCCAGGCCGGCTGCGCCGAAGGTGCCGTATCGGCCCCCAGCTCGATGGCGGCCTCGGCGGCAGATTGCAGGACTTTGTCGGTCAGCGGGTTGGCAGCGGTGAAGACTACGACGCCGATCAGCACCAGCGCGGCCCCATAGGCCAGGATCTTGACCAAGGCATCGCCGCATTCGCCGGCGAAGCTCTGTGGCCCCGGATGCCTCCGGGCCGAAGTGAAGACAGCGCGCGGGGCCGGGTCGGATCGCATCGGCGAAGCTCGGAGAATGGCCAAAAGCAAGGCTTCGGAAAGGGTACGAGGCGGGCGAAAGCGGGTATTACGTTGTGTTTGCGGCGGTTCTCGCATAGAAGCGCTGACTTCTGCTTGCCGCGCCTGATCGTGGCGGAGCAAATTTCCGCGGAGAGTGAATGATGGGTTACAAAGTCGCGGTGGTGGGTGCGACCGGCAATGTCGGCCGCGAAATGCTTGCCATTCTGGACGAGCGCAAGTTCCCGGCTGACGAAGTGGTGGCGCTGGCGTCGCGCCGCTCGGTCGGCGTCGAGGTGTCGTTCGGCGACAAGACCCTGAAATGCAAAGCGCTCGAGCACTACGACTTCAGCGACGTCGACATCTGCCTGATGTCGGCCGGCGGCTCCGTGTCGAAGGAATGGTCGCCGAAGATCGGCGCGCAGGGCGCGGTCGTGATCGACAATTCGTCGGCCTGGCGCATGGACCCCGACGTGCCGCTGATCGTGCCCGAGGTGAATGCTGCGGCCGCCGCCGGCTACACCAAAAAGAACATCATCGCCAATCCGAACTGCTCGACCGCGCAGCTCGTGGTGGCACTGAAGCCACTGCACGATCACGCCAAGATCAAGCGCGTGGTGGTGTCGACCTATCAGTCGGTGTCGGGCGCCGGCAAGGACGCGATGGACGAATTGTTCTCGCAGACCAAGGCCGTCTACACCAACTCCGAGCTGGTCAATAAGAAATTCCCGAAGCGGATCGCCTTCAACGTCATCCCCGAGATCGACGTGTTCATGGAGGACGGTTACACGAAGGAAGAATGGAAGATGATGGTCGAGACCAAGAAGATTCTCGATCCGGCCATCAAGCTGAGCGCGACCTGCGTGCGCGTGCCGGTGTTCGTCGGCCACTCCGAAGCCGTCAGCATCGAGTTCGAGAATCCGATCAGTGCCGACGAGGCGCGCAACATTTTGCGCAACGCGCCGGGCTGCCTGGTCATCGACAAGCACGAGCCGGGCGGCTACGTCACGCCGTATGAAGCCGCCGGCGAGGACGCGACCTATATCAGCCGCATCCGCACCGATCCGACGGTCGACAACGGCCTCGTGCTGTGGTGCGTGTCCGACAATCTGCGCAAGGGCGCGGCGCTGAACGCGATCCAGATCGCCGAAGTGCTGATCAACCGCAAGCTGCTGACCGCCAAGAAGCGGGCGGCCTGATCGAACAAATCGTATCAGACGAGCGGGTGATGCCTCTGGCGTCACCCGCTTTTCTTATGACGGCTCAGCTTTCGCCCGGCGCGTTCGCCTTGATGGCCAGCGCATGGACGCGGCCGGGCGACAGTTCCGAAGCCAGCAGTTCGTTGATCATGCGATGACGCTCGAGCCGGCTCTTGCCGGCGAAGCTCGCCGACACGATATTGAGCCGGAAGTGAGTCTCGTTGCGGCCCGAATGGCCCGCATGACCTTCATGCAGTTTCGACTCGTCGATCACCTCGAGGCTTTCGGGTGCGAAAGCTTCGCGCAACTTCTGTGTGATAGTGTCTTTTTCGCCCATGATCGCCGCCGTTTCGCCGTTCGGGTCAGTCAATCGCAATCAACGGTGGCCGGTCCTGCAATGTCAAGACTTGAAGCCACACGCGATGCGTAGTTCATAGTCGGCCATGCCCATCGACTCGTCCAAGTTCTTCGACAAGATCCGCGTCAAGCCGCGTGCCGCCGAGGCGGCGCGGGAGGCCGCGCGCGAGCGCGAGGCGCGGATGTGCGACGCGCCCGGCTGCAACGAGCGCGGTGCGCATCGTGCGCCGAAAGGCCGCGGCGTCGAGAAGGATTACTGGCATTTCTGCCTCAATCACGTTCGCGAATACAATCAGGGCTATAATTTCTTCGAAGGCATGAAGGCCGACGACGTCGCGCGCTATCAGAAGGACGCGCTGACCGGGCATCGCCCGACCTGGAAGATGGGCCAGAACGGCGCCAAGAGTCGCGTGCGCAACGCCGCCGATGTCGAGGGCGCGGCCGATCCGTTCAACGTCTTTAACGAACTCGGCGGCCGTTCGCGCTGGCGCCGCGGCCCCGAGGCCGAGCAGACCAAGGCCGAACCGCGCAAAGTGTTCAACGCCGAGCGGAAGGCGCTGCAGGTGATGGGCCTCGAGGCCGACGCCACGCTCGAAGTGGTGAAGGCGAAGTACAAGGCCTTGGTCAAGCAACACCACCCCGACGCCAACGGCGGCGACCGCTCGACCGAAGATCGCCTGATCGAGATCAT
>NZ_BADD01000465.1 GCF_000333455.1 Rhodopseudomonas sp. B29 | reverse complement strand
CCCCATTTTTTGCATTTCACCCACTAACCACTTCATTCGCCCTTTCATGAGAACGGGCGCATCAGACAAGTTGAACGCATATTTGCGAATGACCGTTAACCATTGCAAATGACCGATTTCGGGAAGATCTTTTCAAGTCGGGTTCCCTCGGGTACTTAACCGCACACCAAGCAACGACTTGTTTGGCCGTGTTCGCCGAGGCGAGCATAGAGTGCATCTGGATCAGTGGATCCATCGGAGCCAGAGGAGGCGAATTATGTCGATTTTTGCACAAGCCTCCTGCCCCAGCACTCCTTTCATCGCTTTCTCCTCCATATTCGGCTGATTACCCTGCGCTCCGGCGCATCGCATTCGGTTGAATGGAGCCCAATGATCTCCTCGACTGGGCTAGACGTCGGACGCCAGCGCTTCCGACTAGGAGAATCGCTGTGCCTTTCGCTTCCCTCCAGAGCCAAATAATCCGCTGAACTAGTCGACATCCGGCAAAGTCTCAGCACGGTCGGACGACGTGTTTCGCGTGCCAGCCGGACATCGCGCACCGTCCTCCCGGGTCTCTCAACCTCCAACATCTCACCGTTCAAATGGGCGCACATAGGCGCCCATCGATGGAGCTCGTCCTATGACCAGAGCAAAGACCTCTCGTCTTCACTACCCTCTCGCCCCCCTGTCCCCGACTGAAGATCGCACTCTCGTTCCGTCCACCTCCGTGGCCGCGGTGGACAGCGCCAACGGGAGCTCACGGATAGGACGGCACTAGCACTTCGAGCCGATGTCGGCACCGCTTGGCGCCCACCGTCTGCTTCCCGCGCAAGTCGACGCCCCCCTCTCCTTCCTCGAGATCAACAAGCGGTGCTCTCGTGAATCCGTTGCTAAATCGCGAAATCACTTACGAAAGTTCGCTGGAGCGCGACCTTGCGTACATCCTTCTAGCTCATTCGGACGTGGCTGATGTTCAGGACCAGGTTCCGATCGACTACGACGACAATGGCATGAAGCGGAAGCACACGATCGACTTGGTCGCTACCCTCAAGGACGGCACCAAGACGGCGTTCTTCGTTAAGCCCGCGACGCGCGTCAAGTCGAGTGGCATTGAAGAAACGGTTGAACTGATCAGAGAGCAGGCCCCGAAAGATTTCGCTGACCACTACGAAATCCGGACCGGGGATCACATCACCCGAGTTCGCGCTGAAAATGCCCGGCTGATCCATCGTGCTCGAAGGACGCGGTGCGAAGAAGACATCGCGATCATCGCAAAGGTCGCAGCGACCTTGCGCGGCGCAGTCACGATCCAAACGTTGCTCGCCGCATCCATGAACAACGGCAACGGCTTCTACGCCGTGGTCTGCCTGATCGACGACCGCATTCTGGATCACGTCGGCCAAGGCCTGATCACGTACAGCAGTCTCGTTAAACCCAACCAATCTTCGAAGATGTGAACATGAACACTCTAATCGTACAACAGGCCGCCACGCTCTCGTTCCCCGCTGTGCCCCGCTTCAGATTCGATCCCACCGACAAGATCACGATCAAGGGCGTGGAATACGTACCGACGTCCGCTGATGATTTCGGTCATGTCTTTCGTCGGGTCGACGATCCCGCAATCCGCGAGTCCTTTACTCACGAACAGATCGACGAACTGAGAACGGCGGGTGACTGGGTCCACTGCCGCGGCTTCTTCAGCTCGAGCAAAGCAAAACTCCGCACTGCCAGGCCGGAGACCATCCTGAGTGATCTCCCGTCTGATCAGCTTAAGAAGGTACTCTTTCGCAAGACGTTTTGCGATCGCTTCCTGCAGATGGAGGTCGATGGACTTGCTACGCGTTCTGACGATTCGATGAAGAACGCGATCGATACCATTTCGACGGAACTGATCAGCTCCCAACTGAGCGACGGTCGGTGTGGAAGCGAAGACTTGACCGTGAAGCGGCCGCCTAGCCCTCGGACCCTTCGGCGCTGGCTCAACGCATACGCAGCATGCGCTTGGGATGCCATCGCGCTGGCTCACAACTACGGTCGCTCCGGTAACCGACTGCCCCGCTTTGGAAAAGAGGAACGCGAATTGATGCAGGAACACGCCGTATTTTACGCCAGCCGCCTGAAGCCGAGCAAGAAGTCGTTGCTGTCTGACCTTGTCAGAAAGTTTGTGGAGCTGAACAAGGAACGAAAGAATCTCGGTGAACCACTGCTGAAGCTCCCGAGCCGCGCCGCCTTTGAACGCGTGATTGGCAACCTTGATCCGTTTCACGTCTTTGCTGGACGCGAATCGCCGGAGGCCGCACGCAAGAAGTACTTCATCGTGCAAACCGGCCTTAAGGCCACGAGACCGCTCGAGAGGATCGAGATCGACGAGAACCGGATTCCGCTCCAAACGTTGCTGACCGACGCCAAGCTGTGGGACAAATTGACGCCTGAACAGCAAGCAAACGTTGAGCGTCGACGCCTTTGGATGTCGACGGCCATCGACGCGGCAACTAGGTGCTGTTTGGCAGCGCTCATTGTCGAGAACCCTTCCGAAGCGAGCGCAATCGCGACGCTAGAGATGGCGGTCAGCGACAAGTCGGCCTACGCTTCTGCGGCAGCGTGCATCACCCCGTGGGACCAATGTGGCACCCCTGAGTGTGTCGCAAACGATGCCGGCTCTGCTTTCAAGTCCTTCGGTTACCGCGCTGCCGTCTGTGATCTTGGAGCCGAGTTGCTGTTCCCGGCGACAGGCGCTCCGCAGATGCGCGGCCAAAAGAGCG
>NZ_BADD01000466.1 GCF_000333455.1 Rhodopseudomonas sp. B29 | reverse complement strand
CAGCCATTGCACCGCAGACCGGGCGACGAAGATCGAGCCTTCGAGCGCGTAGGTGCGCTGGCCGCCGAGCTGATAGGCGATGGTGGTGAGCAGCTTGTTGTTGGACTTCACCGGCGTGGTGCCGGTGTTGAGCAGCGCGAAGCAGCCGGTGCCGTAAGTGGACTTGATCATGCCGGGCGAGAAGCAGGCCTGGCCGATGGTCGCGGCCTGCTGATCGCCGGCGATGCCGCGGATCGCGATGCGGCCGCCGAACAGGCCCGGATCGGTTTCGCCGTAATCGGCCGACGAGTCTTTCACCTGCGGCAGCATCGCGCGCGGGATGGCGAACAGTTTGAGCAGTTCGTCGTCCCAGTCGCCGCTGTGGATATTGAACAGCAGCGTGCGCGACGCGTTGGTGGCGTCGGTGGCGTGGACCTTGCCGCCGGTGAGGCGCCACAGCAGGTAGCAATCGATGGTGCCGAATTTCAGTTCACCGCGCTGCGCGCGGGCGCGCGCTTCGGGCACGTTGTCGAGCAGCCAGGCCAGCTTGGTGCCGGAGAAGTACGGATCGATGATCAGGCCGGTCTTGGCGGTGATCATCGGCTCGAGCCCGTCGGCCTTCAGCCGGGTGCAGACATCGGCGGTGCGGCGGTCCTGCCAGACGATGGCGCGGTGGATGGCCTGGCCGGAGACGGCGTCCCACACCACCACGGTCTCGCGCTGGTTGGTGATGCCGATCGCCGCGATGTCGGCGGCCTTGGCGTCGGCCTTGTCCATGGCGTCGCGGCAGGTCGAGATGGTCGAGGCCCAGATGTCCTCGGGCTCGTGCTCGACCCAGCCGGAGGCCGGGAAATGCTGCGGGAATTCGAGCTGCGCGGTGGCGGCGATCGA
Organism: Rhodopseudomonas sp. B29; assembly: GCF_000333455.1. Classification (GTDB taxonomy): domain Bacteria; phylum Pseudomonadota; class Alphaproteobacteria; order Rhizobiales; family Xanthobacteraceae; genus Rhodopseudomonas. Next base: position 1,562 of record NZ_BADD01000466.1, on the reverse strand, counting down.
AATGTCGGGGCGAAACAGGATTGCGCGCGACGAGGTGGTGCCCTGGTCGATGGCCATCACGAACTTCATGAGCGTTGTCCCGGAAAAAGCGTGGAGGTTTTGCCGCACACCACCCGATCGGAACCGCGCCGTCAATATCGGCGCGTCGCTTGTGTGCTGCACAATCCGCTTCAAACCGCGGCCGGAGTGTGGTTTGACGTGAGTGCAATTCAAACCGGACCATGGAGAACGCGTTGTTCGTCATTGCGAGCCGAAGGCGAAGCAATCCAGCCCCGTGCACTGGGCTGGATTGCTTCGTCGCGGAGCCTGTGCCCGGACGGCGCTACGCGCCGATCCGGGTGCTCCTCGCAATGACGGGGCGGGGTTCGACGCTCGTAATGACGCAGCGGTGTTTTGCGCTCGCAATGACGGCGAGAGACTGAGCGATGGATCCCTCGCTGAAAATCGTCATCGTCGATGAGAATCCGGTGCGCGCCGCGATCCTCAGCGAGGGTCTGCGCGAAGCCGGCATGACGCAGATCACTCAGCTCGAGGGCACCACCAATCTCTTGGCGCGAATCTACGAGATCGACCCCGACGTCATCGTCATCGATCTGGAGAACCCGAGCCGCGACATGCTGGAGCAGATGTTCCAGGTCAGCCGCATCGTGAAGCGGCCGATCGCGATGTTCGTCGATCAGAGCGACACCGCCTCGATCCAGGCCTCGGTCGATGCCGGCGTCTCCGCCTATATCGTCGACGGGCTGAAGAAGGAGCGGATGAAGCACGTGCTCGATCTGTGTATCTCGCGCTTCAACGCCTTCGCGCACCTCGAATCCGAACTCAATCGTGCGCGCTCGGCGCTGGAAGAGCGCAAGGTGATCGACCGCGCCAAGGGCATCCTGATGAAGGCCAAGGGCCTGACCGAAGAGCAGGCCTATGTGCTGCTGCGCTCGACCGCGATGAATGAAAAGAAGAAGATCGCCGACATCGCCCAGTCGGTGATCACCGCCTCGGAGATGCTGAAATGAGCGAGCGGCTGCGCATCGGATTCATTCCGCTGATCGATGCGGCGGCGCTGATCGTCGCCGCCGACAAGGGGTTCTGCGCCGCCGAAGGTCTCGACGTCGAGCTGGTGCGGGAGATTTCCTGGGCCAATGTCCGCGACAAGTTCAACATCGGCATGTTCGACGCGGCACATCTGCTCGCGCCGCTGGCGGTCGCGTCGAGCCTCGGCCTAGGCCATGTCAAGGTGCCGGTGATCTCGGCGTTCGGACTCGGCGTCAACGGCAACGCCATCACGGTGTCGCCGGATCTCTACGCGGCGATCGCCGCCAATGTCGACGGCGATATCGCCGATCCGGTGGTGTCGGCGCGGGCGCTGGCGCGCGTGGCGGCGCAGCGCAAGGCCAAGGGCCAGGAGCCGCTGACTTTCGGCATGACCTTCCCGTTCTCGAGCCACAACTACGATCTGCGGTTCTGGATGGGCTCCGGCGGCGTCGATCCCGACGAGGATTTGCGGCTGGTGGTGCTGCCGCCCGCCGTTCATGGTGGAGAGCATCGCCAACAAACATCTCGACGGC
>NZ_BADD01000467.1 GCF_000333455.1 Rhodopseudomonas sp. B29 | reverse complement strand
GAAGACGCCGGACGCAGGCGCTACCGCGAGCGCATCGTCCGACGTCACTGGCGCGATCTCCAATCGTTGGCCGAGCCCGAAGAGTGAAGCGTCCAACGCAGCGTCGCCCGCGCCGAGCGTGCAGCCTGTCGTGGCCAAGGAGCCCGCGCCGGCGCAGCTTCAGCCCCCGGCCCCACCGGCCCAGAAGGCGTGTACCAATCCCAACGCGCTCGGCATTTCGCGCACCGTCGAAATCGACACCACCGGCGGTCCGGGACTCGGCCTGTCGCAGTATCGCGACTACGACTTCCTGCAGCCGGGCGAAGTCGCGCTGACCTTCGACGACGGCCCGTGGCCGGTGAATACGCCCGCGGTGCTCGATGCGCTCGCGGCCGAATGCGTCAAGGCGGTGTTCTTTCCGATCGGCAAGCACGCCAGCTGGCATCCGCAGATTCTCAAGCAGGTGATCGCCGCCGGTCACACGGTCGGCTCGCACACCTGGTCGCACGTCAACCTCGCCATCAAGCCGTTCGCCGAGGCCAAGGCGGAGATCGAGAAGGGCATCAGCGGGGTCGTGCTGGCCGCCGGCCAGCCGACCGCGCCGTTCTTCCGCTTCCCGCAGCTGCGCCAGACGCCGGAGCTGAAGGCGTATCTGGGCGAGCGCAACATCGCGACCTTCTCGATCGACATCGACTCGGAAGATTTCCGCATCCACAAGCCGGAGCAGCTCGTCACCTCGGTGATGACCAAGCTGAAGAAGACCGGCAAAGGTATCATCCTGATGCACGACTTCCAGAAGTCGACCGCGCAGGCGCTGCCGGAAATCCTCAGCCAGCTCAAGTCGGGCGGCTACAAGATCGTGTTCATCACCGCCAAGGACAAGATCGCCACACTGCCCGAATACGACGCCCAGGTGGCGCCGGCGCAGCCGGCCGCCAGCAATGCACGACCGATCAACAGCGTGGTCCGCACCGTCAGCACGAGCGCGAAGTAACAGATCATCGGAGCGAGGCCGGTTGACGGCCTCGCTCCATACGATATCGCACGACCTGCTGTCCGATACCCGCCGGATCGATAAATCAGGCGATCAAGCCGGCGCATCGCCCCAAAGCATAGGCGTATTGTCGCAGCCGCGGCGGGTCGTCGCAGCCTCGAACTGCCGTTAGGGTGGCGCCCGTGAGCCGCGCTTTCCCTCGCGGCAACGAGGAGGCTTAGTTGAACGCGGCGATCATTGCGGTCTTTGTCGGTGCCTACGCGGCGATCGCCTTCGAGCATCCGGTCAGGATCAACAAAGCCGCGGTCGCGCTGGTCGGCGCCGGCCTGTTGTGGTCGATCTACAGTCTGGCCTCGCCCGACACCGCCGCGGTCCAACGCCAGCTCGACGAAAGCATCGCCACCACCGCGCAGATCGTGTTCTTCCTGATCGGCGCCATGACGATCGTCGAAGTGGTCGACGCCCACAACGGATTCGAAGTCGTCACCTCGCTGGTCAGGACGTCGCGGCAATCGACGCTGCTGTGGCTGATAGGCTTCACCACGTTCTTCCTCAGCGCGATGCTGGACAATCTCACGACCACCATCGTGATGGTGTCGTTGGTGCGCAAGCTGCTGGCGCGCGATAAGGACCGGCTGCTCTACGCATCCATCATCGTGATCGCCGCCAACGCCGGCGGCGCGTGGTCGCCGATCGGCGACGTCACCACCACGATGCTGTGGATCGGCGGCCAGATCACCGCGCTCGCAATCATCAAGGGCGTTTTCGCCCCTTCCTTCATCAATCTGCTGATCCCGCTGGCGATCACCAGCTATCGCGTCGGCGATCAACCGATCGTCGCGCCGGCGACGCCGATCGATTCCGGCCGCTCGATCCGCAAATTCGAGCGCAACCTGATGTTCGTCCTCGGGCTCGGCGTGCTGGTCGCGGTGCCGGCCTTCAAGGCGCTCACGCATCTGCCGCCGTTCATGGGGATCCTGTTCGGATTGGGCATCCTCTGGACCGTCGGCGAACTGCTGCATCGCGACAAGCCGTCCGAGGAGAAGAGCCGGCTGACGCTGGCGCACGCGCTGACGCGGATCGACATGGCCTCGGTGGTGTTCTTCATCGGCATCCTGCTCGCGGTGGCGACGCTCGAGCATTCCGGCCTGCTGGCGGCGCTCGCGAGCTGGTTGGGCACACATGTCGGCCGGCTCGACGTCATCGTCATGCTGCTCGGCCTCGCCAGCGCGGTGGTCGATAACGTGCCGCTCGTCGCCGCCGCCATGGGGATGTACGGCATGGCGCAGCACCCGCCGGACAGCTTCCTCTGGCACTTCATCGCCTATAGCGCCGGCACCGGGGGCTCGATCCTGATCATCGGCTCCGCAGCAGGCATCGCCGCGATGGGGCTCGAGAAGATCCACTTCCTCTGGTACTTGCGCAAGGTGAGTGGGCTGGCGCTGATTGCCTATCTGGCCGGCTGCGCCGCTTACATCCTTCAATACCAGCTTCTGGGCTGAAGGCTTTAGCGAGGGGTTAATATTAAGCCGCTGTTAAAGCCGGCGGGGTAGTTTCGGCGCAGTTGTTCAGTTTCGTGCCGCCATGACCGCGCCGACAATGTTTCCAGGCTTTGATGGACTGATGTCGCTGTCGCGCCGCGAGGGCGTCGACATCCGACCGACCTTGCTGCGCGTGCTGACAGACCTCTATGTGCAGACCGGCGTGCATACCGAGACCGAGGAGCGGCAATTCGTCGAACTGACCTCGCGGCTGATCGACGAGGTCGACGACGCGACTCGCGCTGTGGTGCGTGCCCGGCTGTCGATCTATCCGCATACGCCGCACCCGATCGCCCTGCGGCTCGGGCTGCAGCAGGACATCGTGCCGGAGTTCACCGACGCGCCATCGATCGTGCCACCGTCGGCACCCGTGTCGAACGTCCCGACCCGGCCGCGTACCGAGGCCGAACAGCGCATCGCGGCGCTGGCGATGCAGCCGGACGACGCTTCGCAGCTTGCCGACATGTTCTTCGCCGCCGACACGCGGGAACGCGCGCTGATCCTCGGCAATTTGGCCGAGGCGCCGCTGCGCCCGGCGACGCGTATTCATTCGTCGCGTGCGCAGCGCGCCATCGAGGCGCTGCATATGGCGGCTTATGTCGGAGATCGCGAGAACTTCACGCTCGAACTCGGCAATGCACTGTTGCTGTCGACCAGGCTGGCCGAGCACGTCGTCGGCGACCCTGGCGGCGAGCCGCTCGCCTGTGCGCTGAAGGCGCTGGGCATGGGCGGCGCTGCGTTCGAGCAGGTGCTGATGTTCCTCGATCCGCAGCGAGGCACATTGGTCGACTGGGTGTATCGGCTGTCCCGGCTTTACGACCGGCTCAGCGAACGCGCGGCGCTGATCATGCTGGCGGCGTGGCGCGGCGCGACGGTGGCGCAGACCCGCGCCAAATATCGCGCGGCCCTATATGACGACGAGCGTCACCGCGCGCGCAGCTCGGCCGCGCACGCCTGGCCCGTCCATCCGCTCTCGCCCGCGGCCCGCGCCAATCGGAATTCGAACGGTTAGTTCGAAGATTCAGCTCGGCTTCGCCAGATCGAGAAAATGCCGTCCGGCACGGTCCTCGGTCTCGACGATCCAGACGTCGGGATCAAAGCGGATCTCTTTGGCGAGCCGCTCATCGACCGCGGCCTCGGGCTGCGGCTCGGGCGTGGCAGGCACGAAGATGCGCTCGAAACGGCCGGGCTGTCCTCATAGGCGGTCTGCGGCGCCGGGACATACAGCGTCGCCGTGCCGTCGAGCCGCGCCACCTTGACGAACACCGCGCCCGCCTCCTCAGCGCCGCGCCGACTGACGGCGCCGTAGACGCCCTCGGTCTGGCAGCGGCGGAGATAGGCGGCGACCCAGATTGCGCTCTTCAGTCTCATGGATGTGCTTGTAGGTCGGCTACGGCCGCGCCGCTATCGAAATCGAGCCGTGCCCGATCAGACGATGACGGGCGCGTCCGGCAGTTCGTTCCGGTCGGTGTCGTCGCCGGGGAAGTGCACGGCGAGATGCGCCGTGATCATGTCGATGCCGCGCAGCACGCCTTGCTCGAAGCGGCCGGCGCGGAAATCGGCTTCCATCGCCCGGCAGATGCGCTCCCACTCCCCGGCCTCGACCCGCTGGTCGATGCCGCGATCAGCGATGATCTCGACATCGCGGTCGGCGAGCAGCAGATAGATCAGCACGCCGTTGTTGTGCTCGGTATCCCAGATGCGGAGCTGGGAGAAGATGTCGAGCGCGCGTTCGCGCGGTGGCTGATCGCGAAACAGCGGTGCTCCGTCGAGCGCGCCTTCGACGACGAAGCGGATCTGGCCGGCGTGCGTGGCCTCGCTGGCCTTGATCGCCCTTTCGATCGCATCCAGCGATGCCGGCGGAAACGCGCGCGCCACCTGCCGACGGCTCGTCATCAGATGTTTGCCGATGCGTCGGATGCCCATATCGCCCTCACCAGCTTCCGGAGGCGCCACCGCCTCCGAAGCTGCCGCCGCCACCGCTGAAACCGCCGCTGTCGCTGCTCGATCCGCCCGACCACGACGAACCGCCGCCCGACCATGTCCCGCCGGACATGCCGCCGCGGCGCCGCCCCCCGGCCATCGGACCGTTGAACAGATCAATGAACATCGTCAGCACGAAGGCGGCAAAGCCGGCGACCAGCGCGATGTACCAGACCAATCCGAACGCCCAGGCGACGACGCCGATGATGCCGCCGGTGAGTGTGGACGCAACGACGCGGCCCAGCATTGCCTGCAGAAAGCCGTTGAGCACCAGCGTGCCGAAGAACAGCGGAATGGCCCAGCCGGAAATATCGTCGAACGATTCCGGCGCAGACCATTCGTGCTGCGGCTCGGGCGCCGGCAGCGGCTCGCCGTCGATCACGCTCATCATCCGGTCGACGCCGGCCTCGATGCCGCCGGCGAAATCGCCGGTCTTGAACTTCGGCGTGATGATCTCGTCGATGATGCGCTTGGCGGTGACGTCGGGCAGCGCGCCTTCGAGGCCGTAGCCGACCTCGATGCGCAGTTTGCGGTCGTTCTTGGCGACCAGCAGGATGGCGCCGTCGTCGACTTTCTTGCGGCCGATCTTCCAGGCCTCGGCAACACGGATCGAGAACTGCTCGATTGCCTCCGGCTGCGTCGTCGGCACGATCAGCACGGCGATCTGGCTGCCCTTGCGGGCTTCGAACGCCTTCAGCTTGTCGTTGATACGCGCGACCGCATCGCTGCTGAGCGTGCCGGTCTGATCGACGACGCGGCCGGTGAGCGGAGGCACCGCGACATCGGCGCGAGCCAACGTCGCGAATGCTGCCGTGAGGAAGCACAGCAGCAGCGCGACGACCGACCTCCGCACGGCGCGCATCGCCGCTTCCCGCGCTTACTTCGCCGGTGCCGGTGCCGGAGCAGGCGTCGTGTTGAAATCGACCTTGGGCGCGGTCGAGATTTCTTTCTCGTTGTCGACGGTGAAGTTCGGCTTCTCCTTGTAGCCGAACAACATGGCGGTGAAATTGGTCGGCACCGACCGCACCGTGACGTTATAGGCCTGCACCGCCTTGATATAACGATTGCGCGCCACCGTAATTCGGTTCTCAGTGCCTTCGAGCTGCGCCATCAGGTTCTTGAACAGCTCGTCCGACTTGAGCTGCGGATAGTTCTCGGTAACGACGAGCAGCCGCGACAGCGCGCTGGACAATTCACCCTGCGCCTGCTGGAACTTCTGGAAGGCGGCCGGATCGTTGAGCACCTCGGGCGTCGCCTGAACGCTGCCGACCTTGGCGCGGGCGTTGGTGACTCCGATCAGCACGTCCTTCTCCTGCTGGGCAAAGCCCTTCACCGAGTTGACGAGGTTCGGCACCAGATCGGCACGGCGCTGATACTGGTTGACGACTTCCGACCAGGTCGATTTGACCTCCTGGTCCTCGCTCTGGATGGTGTTGTAGCCGCAATTCGACAGGCTCAACGTGGCGAGCGCCGCCAGTACCGTCAAAAACTTCCGCATCGATTCTCTCCCAGCACGAACCGGCCCCCAGCATAGCAGATGCCGGTTGCGGACGTTTGTCGGTTATTGGACGGATATGGTTCGGCCTTATCGACTTTCCAGGCCTCGTCATTGCGAGGAGCGCAAGCGACGAAGCAATCCAGCCCGGTGCACGGAACTGGATTGCTTCGCCTTCGGCTCGCAATGACGATGTGGCTTAGGCCGCCGCCTTCCCAGCCTTCGCGTCCTGAATTGCCCGCCAGATCTTCTCCGGCGTCAGCGGCGTGTTCAGGTTGGTGATGCCGAGCGGCGCCAAAGCGTCGAGCACGCCGTGAACCACGCAGGGCGGGCCGCCGATGGCGCCGGATTCGCCGCAGCCTTTGGCACCGAGCGGGTTGGTCTTGCATGGCGCCGACGGGTCGAGCGTGACGTTGATCGGCGGCAGATTGTCGGCGCGCGGGATGCAGTAATCCTGATAACTCGCCGTCATGAACTGACCGTCGGCGTTGTAGGCCGCGTTCTCGTAAAGCGCCTGGCCGACGCCTTGGGCGACGCCGCCGTGGATCTGGCCTGCCACCAGCATCGGGTTCACCGCGTTGCCGACGTCGTCGACCGTGGTGTAGCGCACCACGCGGGCGACGCCGGTGTCCGGATCGATTTCGACTTCGCAGATATGCGCGCCGTTCGGCCACGACGGGCCGTCGACTTCGCCGGTGGAGTCGACGCTGAGCGTGGCGCCCTTCTCCTTGGCGGCGATTTCGAACAGGCTAATCTTGCGATCGGTGCCGGCAATGGTCAGCGTGCCCGCCGAGTACTCGATGTCCTCGACCGAGGCTTCGAGGATGTTGGCGGCCTTCTCGCGCGCCTTGGCGATCATGTCGGCCGACGACACCACTGCAGCAGTGCCGCCGACGAACAGCGAGCGCGAGCCGACGCTGCCGAAGCCGATCGCCAGATCGGTGTTGCCCTGGACGACGTCAATCTTGTCGATCGGAATCTCCAGCGCGGCGGCAATCATCTGCGAGTACGCGGTTTCGAGACCCTGCCCCATCGCCTGCGTGCCGGAATGCAGCACGATGCGGCCTTCGGCGGTGGCGTGCAGCTTGACGTTCTCGGTGTGAGCGCGGCCACCGGTCCACTCGATGTAGCTGGTGACGCCGCGGCCGTAGAGCAGGCCCTTCTTCTGCGCTTCCTTCTTGCGCGCCTTGAAGCCGTCCCAGTCGGATAGTTCGGCGGCGCGCTCCATCAGATGCGCGAAGGCGCCGGAGTCGTAAACCTGGCCGACCGCGTTGGTGTAGGGCAGCTGCGACGGCTTGATGTAGTTGACCTTGCGGATGGCGCGCGGATCCATCCCCATCTTGCGGGCGGCGGCGTCCATCAAGCGCTCGATGATGTACACCGACTCCGGACGCCCGGCGCCGCGATAGGCGCCGACGGGCGCGGTGTGAGTCATCACCGCCTTGATGTCGAAATGCACCAGCGGCAGATCGTACACGCCGGTCTGCACGAACGGGCCGAGCACCAGCGGAATGATCACGCCAGCGCCGGCCAGATAGGCGCCGGTGCCGCCGAACGACTCCACCCGATAGGCCAGCACGCGGCCCTTGGCATCGAGCGCCAGCGACGCGGTCGAGGTCAGGTCGCGGCCATGGGTGCCGCCGACGAACTCGTCGGTGCGATCGCCGCGCCAGCGCACCGTGCGGTTCAGCTTGACCGCCGCATAGGCGACCAGCGCGTCTTCGGGATACACGCCGGTCTTCTGGCCGAAGCCGCCGCCGATATCGCCGACCAGCACCTGCACCGACTCCTTCGGCCGCTTCAGGATGGCTTCGGCGAGCGCGTCGCGGGTCTGGCCAGGGGTCTGGGTCTGGGCGTGCAGGATCAGCCGGCCGGTCTTCTTCTCGATCTCGGCGATCACCGCGCGCGGCTCCATTGCGGAGGGCACCAGCCGCTGGCTGACGATATCGAGCGACACGGTGTGGGCGGCCTTGGCGAAAGCTTCATCGGCCTTGGCGGCGTCGCCATAGGTGATGCCGGCCACGATGTTGTCGGGGGTGTCGTCCCACACCTTCAGGGCGCCCGGCTGGGCTGCCGCGACGAGGTCGGTGATCGCCGGCAACTCGTCGTATTCGACGACGACAGCCTCGAGCGCAGCCTGCCCGGCGGCTTGCGAGCTGGCAATCACCGCCACAACCGGCTCGCCGACGAAGCGAACCTTCTCGTGCGCCAGCAGACGGCGCGGCGGCAGCAGCATCGCCGAGCCGTCCGGACGCTTGAAGATCGGCAGGGTCGGCAGCGTGCCGACATCGTCGGCGACCAGATCGGCCCCGGTCAGCACCCGCTCGACGCCGGGCATCGCCTTGGCGGCCTCGGTGTCGATCGACACGATCCTGGCGTGGGCATGGGGCGAACGCATCAGCACCAGAAACAGCGCGCCGTCGGCGGGCTTGTCGTCGAGATAGGCGCCGTGGCCGGTCAGCAGGCGCTGGTCCTCGAGACGCTTCACGGGCTGGCCCGCGCCGAACCGCATGGTGCTGGGGAGAATGTTCATGCCATTTCCTTTGTTGCTTTCTTGGCCGAGGTTTTAGCGGAGAACGCAGCGGTACGCCAAGAGGGGTGCTGGTCCGTCATTCCGGGGCGCGAGCACAGCTCGCGAACCCGGAATCTGCCTCGCGCAGAACATTTCGGGATTCCGGGTTCGCTTGCTTCGCAAGCGCCCCGGAATGACGGTGGTGGGAAGCGCCTCTTCTCCCCTCCCCCTTGCGGGGAGGGGTCGGGGGTGGGGGGCAACGAGGAAGGCATTTGTTCATGAGCACCCTTGCAGCAGCACCGGTGCAGCCGATCAAGATCAGTGCCCGGGGGCCCCCACCCCCTACCCCTCCCCGCAAGGGGGAGGGGTTGCGCCGCGGATCGGAGCTACTACGCGATCTCCGCCAGCACCTTCTCCACTGCCTTGCGCTCCTCTGCATTCAACGCCGCCTGCGGCGGCACGGGGTCGCCGACGTCGTAGCCTTGCAGTGTCAGGCCGGCCTTGATGCAGGCGGCGAGGTTGAATGTGGCGAAGGCTTCGTTGACGCGCCACAGCTTGCGTTGAAGCGTCAGCGCTTCGTCCCAGCGCTGCGCCTTGCACAGCTCGTAGAGCTGCACGCTCTGGCGCGGTGCGATGCAGGCCGGGCCGGCCATCCAGCCGACGCCGCCGATCAGCATCACCGCAGCCGGGATGTGCGCCGAGGCCGAGAACACCCGCATTTGGTCGCCGCAGCGGTTGAGGATCGACAACAGCCGCCCGGTGTTGGTCGAGGCATCCTTGATGTAGCGGATGCGCGGATGTTCGCTGAGCCGGGCGATGACGTCGAGCGTCAGGTCGGAGCGCTGGAATTGCGGGTTGGTGTACATCACCACCGGCACGTCGACCGCGTCCGCGATGCTGCGGAAATAGCTTTCGACCTGCGCGTCCTTCAGCGGGAAATAGGCTTCGAGGATGGCCAGGATGCCGTCGGCGCCGAGCTGTTGATACACCCTGGCCTGCGCCACCGCGTCGGCCGTCGAGGTCGAGGCCACGCCGGCCACCACCGGCACGCGGCCACCCGCCGCCTCGATGGTGGCTTCGACCACTGCCTCACGCTGCGCGGCGTCCAGATAGGCGAACTCGCCGGTCGAGCCGAGCGGCGTCAGCCCGTGGACGCCGGCCTTGATCAGATCGTCGCACAGCCGGCCGAGCACATCGGCGCGGACGCGGCCTTCGGCATCGAGCGGCGACACCAGATAGGGAAACACGCCGTGAAACTCGCTCATCCGATCCTCCCTCGCCCGCGCCGGATCAACCAGCATTCGCCGTCTTTCGAGCGCAAAGCGAAGCGCGCCGCAAGGCCGAAACTCTGCTAAGCCTGCCCTGCCCACCCTTGATCAACGGGAATGCCTGAAGATGCCGACCTCCTCCCCTCGCGACGCCCAGCAACCGCCCGTGGCGCCGCGCCGTCCGCACCAATTCACCCATCACGGCATCACCCTGACCGACGACTACGCCTGGCTGAAGGATGCGAACTGGCAGGAGGTGCTGCGCGACCCGTCGCTGCTCGACAAGGATATCCGCGCCTATCTCGAAGCCGAGAACGCCTTCACCGATTCCGTGCTGGGGCGCACCGAGGCGCTGCAGAAGACGCTGGTGAAAGAGATGCGCGGCCGCATCAAGGAGGACGATTCCAGCGTGCCGGCGCCGGACGGACCTTACGCTTACTTGCGCAAATATCGCGAGGGCGGCCAGCATCCGCTGTTCGGCCGCACGCCGCGCGATGGTGGCGAGCCTGATATCATCCTCGACGGCGACGAACTCGCCAAGGGCACCGATTACTTCCAGTTCGGCGGCCGGCGGCACTCGCTCGATCACAAGCTGGAGGCGTGGAGCGCCGACACCAAGGGCTCGGAATACTACACCATCCGGGTGCGCGACTGGGCGACCAAGCAGGACCTGGCAGATGTGGTCGAGGAGACCGACGGCGGCGTGGTGTGGACGCTGGACAATGCCGCGTTCTTCTACGTCAAGCTCGACGACAATCATCGTCCGATGCAGGTGTGGCTACACAGACTCGGCACCAAGCAGGCCGACGACGTGCTGATCTATCAGGAACAGGACTCCGGCTGGTTCACCCACATTCACGAGAGCACCAGCGGCCGTTTCGCGGTGATCGCCGGCGGTGATCACGAGACCTCCGAGCAACGTTTGATCGACCTCGCCGATCCGACCGCACCGCCGCGCCTCGTCGCGCAGCGCCAAGAGGGCGTGCAGTATTCGATCGGCGACCGCGGCGATCAGCTCTTCATCCTCACCAATGCGGACGGCGCCATCGACTTCAAAATCGTGACTGCGCCGCTGGCTTCGCCGGAGCGCGCCAATTGGCGCGACCTCATTCCGCATCGCGACGGCGTCTACATCATCGATTTCGATCTCACCACCGGCCACCTCATTCGCCTGGAGCGCGCCAACGCGCTGCCGTCGATTACCATCCGGGATCTGGCGACCAACGAAGAACACGCCATCGCCTTCGCCGAGACCGCCTACTCGCTCGGCACCGTCGGCGGCTACGAGTTCGACACCACCAATCTGCGGTTCTCCTATTCGTCGATGACGACGCCGTCGGAAGTCTACGACTACGACATGGCGACGCGGCAGCGCGTGCTGCGCAAGCGCCAGGAGATCCCCTCCGGCCACAACCCGGCCGACTACGTCACCACCCGGATCATGGCGAAAGCCGACGATGGCGCCGAGGTGCCGGTGTCGATCCTGTATCGCAAGGGGTTGGCAATCGACGGCAAGGCACCTCTCCTGCTCTACGGCTACGGCTCCTACGGCCACGCCATGCCGGCGGGCTTTTCGGCGAATGCGCTGTCGCTGGTCGATCGCGGCTTCGTCTATGCCATCGCCCATATCCGCGGCGGTGCCGACAAGGGCTGGGGCTGGTATCTCGACGGCAAGCGCGCCAAGAAGACCAACTCGTTCGACGATTTCGCCGCCTGCGCGCGCGCGCTGATCTTGGCCAACTACACGTCGCCGAAGCGCATCGTCGCCCATGGCGGCAGCGCCGGCGGCATGCTGATGGGCGCGGTCGCCAACCGCTCGGGCGAATTGTTCGCCGGCATCGTCGCCGAGGTGCCGTTCGTCGACGTGCTGAATACGATGCTCGACGACACGCTGCCGCTGACGCCGCCGGAATGGCCCGAGTGGGGCAATCCGATCACCAGCGAGCAGGACTTCAAGACCATTCTGTCCTATTCGCCCTACGACAACGTCGCCGCCAAGGACTATCCGGCGATCCTGGCGATGGGTGGGCTGACCGATCCGCGCGTCACCTATTGGGAGCCGGCCAAATGGGTGGCGAAGCTGCGCGCCACCATGACGGGCGGCGGCCCGGTGCTGCTGCGCATCAACATGGGCGCCGGCCACGGCGGCGCCTCGGGACGCTTCAGCCGGTTGGACGAGGTCGCAATCGTCTATGCGTTCGCGCTGTGGGCGGTGGGGCTGGCGGAGGCGTAGCAGGTAGGGCGGATAAGCCGAAGGCGTCATCCGCCGACGACGTCGATTGCGGCGAAGATTGGCGGATGGCGCTTCGCTTATCCGCCCTACTCACTGTAGCCCGGATGGAGCGTAGCGTAATCCGGGATGTCAGTATCAACGCAGTCCCGGATTTCGCGTCGCTCCATCCGGGCTACGTTCGCTTTTGATTAGTAAGAGGGTCGCGGCTTTGAGCTCCACCGCCAGCGCAGGGGAGTATGGATTCCGGGTTCGCGAGCTGCGCTCGCGCCCCGGAATGACGAGCGAAGCGCGTAGGGCGGATAAGCCGAAGGCGTCATCCGCCGCCAACGTCGATTGCGACGCAGCGTGGCGGATGGCGCTTCGCTTATCCGCCCTACAACATCTCTCACTCCCCCTCGTCGCTCGCCAGCAGCCCCCTCACCGCGCGCGCCCATCCGGCCAGCTTCCGCTCCCGTGTCGGCTTGCTCATCACCGGCTTGAAGCGGTGGTCGAGGCGCCAGTTGTCGGCCAACTGGACGGG
>NZ_BADD01000468.1 GCF_000333455.1 Rhodopseudomonas sp. B29 | reverse complement strand
TGCATGGGCCGTCGATGAAAATCGGGCCGGACCGTCAAAAGTCAGTTATTCCAGAACCTGCTGCACTCGAGCCCGAGCGGCTTCGCGCGCGTCGCATCACCCTTCGATGGACGCGAGAAATACTATGCCTACGAGACGGCAAGCCAGTATCCGCTTGTCGTCACCGTCGCCCGAACCGAAGACTCCACTCTCGCCAACTGGTATCGCGACCTGCGCTCCGACGTCGCGGTCGGCGCCGCGCTGCTCGCCATCGTGCTGCTGCTCGCCGCCTTGCTGGCGGTTCAGCTTCGTCAGCGCGAGCGCATCGCCGGAATGCTGCGTGAGCGCGAGGCCCGCTATCGTCTGATCGAAACCAATATCGCCGACATCGTCATCCTGGCCGACCGCGACGGGACTCTGACCTTCGTGTCGATGTCGGTGAGAAGCGTGCTTGGTATCACCCCGGACGAGATGCTCGGCCGCAACTGCCTCGAGATCGTTCATCCCGACGATATCGAAGCGGTTCGTCACTATGGCACTCGGCTCGGCCAGAACGGCGCCGGCCGCCGCGTGGAATTTCGGACGACCCACGCCGACGGTACGCTGATCTGGCTGGAAGCGCATTTCCGCATCGTCGCCGATGCGCAGGGCTCCGGGCGCCATATGGTCGGCACGCTGCGGGACATTACCCGACGCAAGCAGGTCGAGGACGAGGTCGAGGCCTTGAATTTCCGTCTGGCGCAAATGGCGACGACCGATGCGCTGACCGGCCTGCCCAATCGGCGCGCGCTGGACGACCATCTCGGCCGCAGTTTCGACGAGCATCTGCGTGTCGCGGTGCTGATGATCGACGTGGACGAGTTCAAATCCTTCAACGATAACCTCGGCCATCAGGCTGGCGATCTCGGGCTTCAGCGCATCGCCGAACTGCTGGCACATGCGGTGGCGGGCACCAAGGGCATCGCTGCACGCTACGGCGGCGAGGAATTCGCCATCATCCTGCCGGGCGCCGACGTCGCCGCAGCGCTGACTTTCGCCGAGAAGCTGCGCATGGGCGTCCGCGACTTGAAGATCGCCAATCCGGCGGCCCGCCGCGGCATCGTCACCATCAGCATCGGCATCGCCGACAAGACCGGCTCCGCGCCGAACGCCGCGACGCTGCTGCGCGACGCCGACATGGCGCTTTACGAGGCCAAGCGCCGTGGCCGGGATTGCTGCGTCACCGCCGCGCTGCTGATCACCGACGACGCGCCGCTGGCGCCGGACGGCGATCAGGCCGGTTTCGGCGCCGTCGCCTGACATCGAACTCCGGCGCCGAAGCATCGCTGGCTTCTGGACCTGATCGGTTTTTTCACTAAAGTCGCACCCCGGCGCCGCCCTTGGGCGACAGCGCAGCCATAACAACGAACAAGGGCGTCCCCCGCCCGATCAGACGAGGCAATTCCCGCGATGAAATTCACCGGCACCAAGGATTATGTGGCGACCGACGATCTCAAGGTCGCCGTCAATGCGGCCATCGTGCTCGAGCGGCCGCTCCTGGTGAAGGGCGAACCCGGCACCGGCAAGACGGTGCTGGCCGAGGAAGTCGCCAAGGCGCTGGGCGCGCCGTTTCTGACCTGGCACATCAAGTCGACCACCAAGGCGCAACAGGGCCTTTACGAATACGACGCGGTGAGCCGCCTGCGCGACAGCCAGCTCGGCGATCCGCGCGTCTCGGACATCAAGAACTACATCAAGCGCGGCAAGCTGTGGGAGGCCTTTACCCACGAGGGAAGGCCGGTGCTGCTGATCGACGAGATCGACAAGGCCGACATCGAGTTTCCGAACGACCTGCTGCTCGAACTCGACCGTATGGAATTCCACGTCTACGAAACCGGCGAAACCATCCGCGCCGCCAAGCGGCCGATCGTAGTGATCACCTCGAACAACGAGAAGGAGCTGCCCGACGCCTTCCTGCGCCGCTGCTTCTTCCACTACATCAAGTTCCCGGACGCCGACACCATGCAGGCGATCGTCGATGTCCACTTCCCGGGCATCAAGCAGCGCCTCGTCGCCGAAGCGCTGAAGATCTTCTTCGAGGTCCGCGACGTGCCGGGCCTCAAGAAGAAGCCGTCGACCTCCGAACTCCTCGATTGGCTGAAGCTGCTGCTCAACGAGGAGATGACGCCCGAGCAGCTCAAGGAACGCGACCCGCGCAAGCTGATCCCGCCGCTGCACGGCGCCCTCTTGAAGAACGAGCAGGACGTGCATCTGTTCGAGCGGCTGGCGTTCCTGAGCCGGCGCGAGGTCTAAGCGGGCCGCTTCGCCCAGGCCAGCGCGATCAGCGAGATCGCCGCAAGCGCGATGACGATCCCGCCATACACATAGGCGACATTGGCGAGCCCGAGCAGCGGCACGCCAACGCCGGCGGCGATGGCGGGCACACTGAACGCCACATAGGACTGCACGTAGAACGCCGCCAACAAACCGGCGCGCTGGTGCAGTTCGGCGGTCGGCAGCAACAGTCTCAATGATCCGGAAAAACTCGCGCCGAAGCCCAGGCCGGCGACCACGGTGCCACCGAACAGCGCGCCGACATTGTGCTGGTGGATTCCGAACA
>NZ_BADD01000469.1 GCF_000333455.1 Rhodopseudomonas sp. B29 | reverse complement strand
TCACTTCTTCTTCGGCACGTAAGCCTCGACCGGACCGCCGGCGTCGCGCCAGGCGGCGAATCCGCCTTCGATGTGGGCGACCGGCTTCAGGCCCATGTCCTGTGCGGTCTTGGCGGCGAGCGCCGAGCGCAGGCCGCCGGCGCAGAAGAACACGAACTTCTTGTCTTCCTGGAAGATCGGCTTGGCGTAAGGCGAATTCGGATCGATCCAGAATTCCAGCATGCCGCGGGTGCAGGAGAACGCGCCCGGCACCTTGCCGTCGCGCTCGATCTCGCGCGGGTCGCGCAGATCGACGATCACCGTGTTGCTACCTTCGCCCTGCTTGTGCAGGTCGATCGCCTGCTGCGGGGTCAGCGTCTCGATCGTCGCATTGGCCTCGTCCAGCATCGCCTTGATGCCGCGGGTGATGGTCTGGGGCATGGTTACTCCCTTTTGCTTTTTCTTCGTCATTCCGGATTGTGAGCGAAGCGAGCAAGTCCGGAATCCATAACCCCCGTCCGTGGTTATGGATTCCGGGCTCGCGCTACGCGCGCCCCGGAATGACGTAGTCAGGCAGGATATTCACCGCACCAGTTCCCGCATCGCGCCTTCGAGGCCTTCGATGGTGATCGGGTACATGCGTTCGGAGAACAGACGGCGGATGATGGTGGTCGATTCCGAGTAGTCCCAGTGGCGACGCGCTACCGGGTTCAGCCACACGGTGTGCGGATAGGTGCGGAGCACGCGATCGAGCCAGACGTGACCGGCCTCCTCGTTGACGTGCTCGACCGAGCCGCCCGGCACCATGATCTCGTACGGGCTCATCGAGGCGTCGCCGACGAACACGACTTTGTAGTCGTGGGGGAATTTGTGCAGCACGTCCCAGGTCGGGGTGCGGTCGGTAAAGCGACGCTTGTTCTGCTTCCACACGCCTTCGTACAGGCAGTTATGGAAGTAGAAATACTCCATGTGCTTGAATTCGCTCTTTGCTGCCGAGAATAGTTCCTCGACCTGGGCGACGTGGCTGTCCATCGACCCGCCGATGTCGAAAAACACCAACACCTTCACTGCGTTGCGCCGCTCCGGGCGCATATGAACATCGAGGTAACCGTGGTTGGCGGTCTCCCGGATGGTGGTGTCGAGGTCGAGCTCGTCCGGCGCGCCGGTGCGGGCGAATTTACGCAATCGCCGCAGTGCAACCTTGATGTTGCGGATGCCGAGCTCGACGTTGCCGTCGAGATCCTTGAACTCGCGCTTGTCCCAGACCTTGACGGCGCGCTGGTGGCGGCTCTTCTCCTGGCCGATCCGCACGCCTTCCGGATTGTAGCCCTCGGCGCCGAACGGCGAGGTTCCGGCGGTGCCGATCCATTTGTTGCCGCCCTGGTGCCGCTTTCTCTGTTCCTCGAGGCGCTTCTTCAGCGTTTCAATGAGCTTGTCCCAGCCCATCGCCTCGATCTGCTTCTTCTCTTCTTCCGTCAGATATTTCTCGGCCAGCTTCTTCAGCCATTCGGCCGGGATCTCGGCCTTTTCCATGGCGTCGAGCAGGTTCTCGAGCCCCTTGAAGGTCGCCCCGAACACCCGGTCGAACTTGTCGAGGTTGCGCTCGTCCTTCACCAGCGCGGCGCGCGACAGATAGTAGAAATTCTCCACGCTCTGATCGGCCAGGTCGGCGTCGAGCGCCTCCATCAGCGTCAGATATTCGCGGAGCGTGACCGGCACCTGCGCATCGCGCAGCGACGTGAAGAATTGCAGGAACATAAGCGACAGATTGCCCGAGCGGCAGCGCCCGTCAAGGCCGGAGTACCGCGCCCCTGCCCCGCCCGCCTGGGGACAAGTCGGTGATGAACGCAAATCCGAGCGATCACTTTAACCGTCGTAAAGCAAATCCGGCGCATCTGGTCGCCGCCGATCAACTGGCGCCCATATGACCGCAAGCATCACCAAACAAGGCTTCATCAGCCGGGCCTCGACGCCTGCCGTGATTGTCACACTGTTCGTGCTGGCGATGAGCGCCTGCGTGCTCGGGCTGGTGGTGTGGAAGTCCTATGACGCCCGGCGCAGCGCCATGCTGCGCAGCGAAACCGAAATGCGCAATCTGGCGCATTCGCTGGCCGAACATGCCTCGCACACGATCCAGTCGGTCAATGTCGTGCTCGACGACATAGCCGTCTTCATGCGGCATGCAAGGAACCCAGCGCCCCGCTTGAATACGCGCCTGCAGGACATCGTCCGCAGCCTGCCGCAATTGCGGGACATCGCGGTGCTCGATGCCGAGGGCCGCGTGCGCAACGCGTCGCTCATTGAAGTCCCTGCGATCGACAATTCCGACCGCGCTTACTTCATTCACCACCGCGACCACGCCGATACCAGACTGCTGATCACCGGGCCGTTGGTGTCGCGCTCTTCCGGCGAGAACGTGATCGCGCTGTCACGCCGGATCAACGCCGACGACAACAGCTTTGCAGGTGTCGTGGTTGCGACTGTCGAGACCGACTATTTCGCCAATTTTTACAGGACTTTCGACCTCGGTCGCTACGGCGGCGTCACGCTGTTCGATACCGAC
>NZ_BADD01000470.1 GCF_000333455.1 Rhodopseudomonas sp. B29 | reverse complement strand
GGCGTCGTCGGGGCGGGGTGCACCGGGCGGGAGCGAGCGGGACGGCTGAGCAGCAGCTTCCCACGCGATCCAACAAAGCTCGCGGCCATGATCGGCCAGACCAGAGCCTTGCGATGGATCGCGCCGAAGTCCCCGAACGCCTCCCCGAGTCGGATCGACTCTCATCTCAGCACGACGTCACTCCCGACGAAGTGATGATCAGCGTCTGCACCACCTGCAAGGCGAACGACGGACAACCCGGCATCGGCGCCGATCTGTTCGACGCTTTGCAGGCCGCGATCGACGGCGGCGTGGCGACGCTGCGCCGGGTCCAATGTCTCGGCGTTTGCAAGCGACCCGCCACCGTCGCGGTGTCGAGCCCGGGTGGCTACACGTTTTTATTCGGTGATTTGGCGACCGACAGCGGCCCTGCGGCGCTGGCGTCGTTCGTCACCGCCTATCGCGAGGCCGCCTATGGGCTGGTGCCGTGGCGCCAGCGTGCCGAGGTGCTGCGCAAAGGCATGATTGCCCGTCTGCCGCCGCCGCATTGGTCACCCGAAGACGGCCGCGCGCCGACCTAGGTGGGCTCTGCCAATCCAGTCTTCGTCACGGCTCTCTGCACTGCCTCTTCGACAGGAATTTATCAATGGCCACTCGCGTCCCCGTCACCGTCCTCACCGGCTTTCTCGGCGCCGGCAAAACCACTTTGCTGCGCGGCCTGCTCGAAGGCTCGCGCGGTCGCCGCATCGCGGTGATCGTCAACGAGTTTGGCGATGCCGGCTTCGACGGCGGATTGATCGCCGATTGCGGCGCGCCATCCTGCGCGCCAGGCGACGTCATCGAGCTGACCAACGGCTGCATCTGCTGCACCGTCGCCGATGATTTTCTGCCCGCGATGGAGAAGCTGCTGGCACGCACGCCGGCACTCGATGCGATCGTCATCGAGACCTCCGGTCTGGCGCTGCCGCAGCCGCTGCTCAAGGCCTTCGCCTGGCCGGCGGTGAAGACCCGCGCTACCGTCGACGGCGTCGTCACGCTGGTCGATGCGCTGGCGCTGTCGCAAGGCCGCGTCACGCTCGACGATCACGCGCTCGACGCCCAGCGCGCCGCCGATCCTTCGCTCGACCACGACGATCCGATCGAGGAAGTGTTCGAGGATCAGCTCGCCTGTGCCGATCTGGTGGTGTTGTCGAAATCCGATCTGGTCGATGCAGCCACGCTCGAAGTGATCGAATACAAACTCGCCGCTCAGCTGCGCCCCGGCATCCGCATCGTCCGCTCGCATGGCGCGCTGGCGCCCGAGCTGCTGATCGGCCTCGAAGCGCTCGCCGAGGACGATCTCGCCGCGCGGCAGGGTCATCACGGCGAGGAGGAAGAGCACGACCACGACGACTTCCGCTCGATCGTGGTGACGCCGTCGCGCGCTGCCGATGTCGAAGCAATGCGGGCGCGGGTGCTGCAGACGCTGGCGCTGCCCGGCGTGCTGCGGGTCAAGGGCCAGGCGAGAGTCGACGGCAAAGCGGCGCCGATCGTCGTGCAGGCGGTCGGCGACCGCGTCGACCTGGCCTTCGCACGCCCGGACGCGGCGGTCGCCGAGCATCTCGTAGTCATCGGCCTGAAGGATTTCGACACCGCCGCCGTGCACCGCGTGCTGGGAGCGTGAGGTGACAATCGGCGCTGCTCGTCATCCTGAGGTGCACGCCGTCTTCGGCGTGCCTCGAAGGATGGCGAGCGCGACGCTGTGTGGCCATCCTTCGAGGCGCGCAAGCGCGCACCTCAGGATGACGGCATCACGCGCAGATTCGATCCCGGCGCCGCCATGCACCTGAAACTCGATCCGACCGGTGGCATCGACGACGGCGAGGTCGCGCGCGATCTCGGCCAGACGACCGCCGACATCGTGGTGCTATCCGCGGCTGACAGCGATCTCGCGGCGTTCGGCGCGGCGCGGGCGCTGCTGCCGTCGGGCTTTCCCAGTCTGCAACTCACCAATCTGCTCGCGCTCGGCCATCCGGCGTCGGTCGATCTCTATGTCGAGCGCACGCTGCGCGATGCGAAGTTCGTACTACTGCGCATGCTCGGTGGCGAGGGCTACTGGCCGCACGGCGTCGCCAGCCTGCGCCGCGATGCGCTGGCGCGCGGCGCGTTGTTCGCCTGTGTGCCCGGCGAGATGGTGTGGGATCCGGCGCTTGCGGCGCGCGGCAATCTTGACGCGGACGATGCCGAGATGCTGTGGCGTTACTGCCGCGAGGGCGGCGTCGACAACGCCGCTTTGGCGCTTCGCTATGCGGCGCATCTGATCGGCCGCGCCGATAAGCCGGCGCCGCCGCGGCAGATGCCTGCGGCCGGCACCTGGCAGGCCTCGATCATCGACGACGAGCGTCCCAACGCGCTGATCATCTTCTATCGCGCGCTGCTGCAGGGCGGCGACACCGCGGCGATCGCCGCGCTGCGCGAAGCTCTGGCGGCACGTGGCCTTAACGCGATTGCGCTCTACGTCACCAGCCTGAAGGACACACGCTCCGCCGAGTTCGTTGCCGCCACGTTAGCGACGCATCAGCCTGACGTCATCATTAATGCCACGGCGTTTGCGACCGGCACCGCGACGCATGCTGACGGCGTGTTGGCAAGGGCCGATTGCCCGGTGCTGCAGGTGGCACAGGCCGGCATGTCGCGGGAGGCCTGGGAAGCATCGAGTCGCGGACTGAACCCGCGCGACCTCGCGATGCATGTCGTGCTGCCGGAAGTGGATGGCCGCATCTTCGCCCACGCCATCGCCTTCAAGCAGCGCGTCGAGGCGGATGGCGAGTTCGCCCCGACGCTGTATCGTCCGCTCGACGACCGCGTCGCTGCCACCGCCGATCTCGCTGCCGCCTGGGTCCGGTTGCGTCGAACGCCGCGGCCTGAACGCCGGCTCGGCATCGTACTCGCCAACTATCCGAATCGCGACGGCCGCCTCGGCAATGGCGTCGGGCTCGATACGCCGGAGAGTCTCGCAGTAGTTCTCGGCGCGCTGCGGGACCAGAACTATCAGCTCGGTGACGCGCCCGCCGATGCGCCGGCGTTGCTGCGCGTGTTACAGGACGGACCGACCAACGAACTCCACGACCGCGCCCAGCGTCGCGGCGGCGTGAGCTGGTCGTTGGAAGACTACGCGACAGCGTTCGCCGAACTGCCGGCCTCGATCCGTGCCGCCGTAACGGCGCGCTGGGGCGAGCCCGAAGCCGATCCCCATGTGGTGAACGGCGCCTTCCGTCTCGGCCTGCATTGCTTCGGCAATGTCGTGCTCGGCGTGCAGCCAGCGCGCGGCTATAACATCGATCCGGCGTCGAATTTCCACGATCCGGAGCTTCCGCCGCCGCATCATTATCTGGCGTTCTATCTGTGGCTGCGCCGCGAGGCCGGCATTCATGCGCTGATCCATCTCGGCAAGCACGGCAATCTGGAATGGCTGCCGGGCAAGAGCGCCGGCCTGTCACGCGACTGCTGCCCCGACGCGCTGATCGGCGGTCTGCCGCATCTCTATCCGTTCATCGTCAACGACCCGGGCGAAGGCATCCAGGCCAAGCGCCGTGCCGGCGCCGTGATCGTCGATCATTTGACGCCGCCGCTGACGCGCGCCGAACTGCACGACGAACTGGCGCGGCTGGAAAGCCTGGTCGACGAATACGCGCTCGCCGCCGACCTCGACCCCAAGCGCGGCGACGCGATCGCCGAATATATTTCTGTCGCTCGCCCGTGCGCAGCGGCTCGATGCCGAGGTGGCGAATCGGCCGCGACACCTTCCACTTTGGACGCGCTG
>NZ_BADD01000471.1 GCF_000333455.1 Rhodopseudomonas sp. B29 | reverse complement strand
GCGGCGCGCGCGGCGAGCCAGAACGTCTCGATCATCGCCACCACCGAATAGTCCAGCGCCTCCGGCATGGTGCGACAGCCGACGCCGGCACCTTGCGCCGTGCCGCGATCGCAGAACACCGCGAATTGCCGCGGCGCGATGGCGATGCCTTCGAGCTTCAGCTTCGCATAGAGCGCGGCGCGGTCTCCCTGATAGCTCAAGGCCGCGTCGGCGTTACAGCGCTTGAAATTGTCTTCGATCTTGCCGCGCATCGCGGCGCTGTCGACCGAGACGAAGCGCCACGGCTGGCTGTTGCCCACTGAGGGAGCGAGCTGCGCCAGATCGAGCAGCCGCTCGATCATCTCGGCCGGCACCGGATCGCGGCGGAAGCGGCGGACGTCGCGGCGCCACGCGATCAGTTCGGCGAACTGGGCTTGAAAATGATCGTCGAATGCCGGCGGCGGCGCGGCGCTGGCCGCGGCGGACGAAATGTCGAAACTCTGCACCCTGACCTCCATCGGCACGTCGATGACGCGCCTGTCGGGGTGCTGCAGGTCCGACGAAAGTCGTCGTCGCGGCAGATGCAATGAGTCCTGCGCCTGCCGAGCACGCCTCAAGGCACCCCGCCCGAAGCATGGACAATTCAAGCGATGGCAGGTCTCCTGGCTCGCGGGTCGTCGCCTTGCGCCACCTTCCCGGGCCGACCGAAACGGTCGGAAAGCCCAGTGGTTATTGGCGGTCGGCTACCCACTGACAGTTGCGGGGGCAGCTGTGGCTTCGGGATCGGCACCGAGGCGCGTCACCCACCACATTCCCTTTTCACCTTCGAATCCGAAGGACCATCGTCGATGGTGAAATTGTTAGGCGCGTCGCATCGCCGCTGTCAACGTGATTGGTCAAACCTCCGGCGAGGCCCTCGGTTGACCGCGCCTGCCGGCGCGGTTAGCGTCCGGCCCGATGGTCCTTCGAATTCGAAGGTGAAAAGGGAAGCCGGTGCGAGTTCGCTCCAGTCCGGCGCTGCCCCCGCAACTGTAAGCGACGAGCCATCGCCGAAACCACTGGGCCACGCTCTGCGGCGTTCCTGGGAAGGCGGCGATCACGGCAATGACTCGCGAGCCAGGAGACCTGCCATCGACA
>NZ_BADD01000472.1 GCF_000333455.1 Rhodopseudomonas sp. B29 | reverse complement strand
CGCAGACGCCAGCGCCGCGATGATGGCGCCTCGGATCGACGAGGCCCGTGCTTCGCTGCGAAAAGCCGATGCCGATGATCAGCCGGTTCATTTGAAAATGCTCCATTGGAACGACCGGCATCGCCGCTCGCCACGCGGTGAATCCGCCGACCGCGCCGGCGCGCTCGATCGCCATCCGAATGAGCGAGCCGCCGAACCGCGCCTGCCAACTAATCAGCAGCGCCTCGGTCTCGAGCGTCACCGCATTGACGACGAGACGGCCGCCTGGGCCGAGCGCCTGCCAGGCGGCGTCAATGACCCCGACTGCTGTGGCGCCGCCTCCGATGAACACCGCGTCCGGTGTCGGCAATCCGGCCAGCGCCTCGGGCGCGCAGCCTTCGCGCAGTTCGAGATGCGGTACGCCGAGCGCTTCGGCATTACGCCGGGCCGCCGCGAGCCGGTCGCTGCGCGGCTCGATACCGATGGCGCGGTTGCGCCGATCGGCGAGCAGCCATTCGATGCCGATCGATCCGGAGCCGGCGCCGATGTCCCACAGCAATTCGCCGCCGCGGGGCGCCAGCGTCGACAGCGTTACGGCGCGAACCTCGCGCTTGGTGAGCTGGCCGTCGTGCTGAAAGATCTGGTCCGGCAGTCCGGCCGTGCACGGCATCACCAACGCGTCGCGGTCGGCCGCGACGTCGATGGCGAGAGCCACGGGGGCCTGTACATCGTCGAATGCGTAATCCTGTGCGGCGACGGCGCGGAAGCGCTCGCGGGGACCACCGAGCGCCTCCAGTACGTTGAGCTTCGAAGCACCGAAACCAAGGCCGTTGAGATAGTCGGCGAGCTGCGCAGGCGCGTCGCCGTCGCGCAGCAGCACGATCAGCCTGGCGCCGGGCCGCAGGTGCGGCCGTAGCAGCGTCAGCGGTCGCGCGTGGAGCCCGAGTGTGACGATGTGTTCGAGTGGCCAGCCGAGCCGCGCTGCGGCGATGCTGAAGGTCGATGGCGCCGGAAACACGCGCATCTCGGCGAGCGGCAGCCGCGCCGCGAGCGTCGATCCGACGCCGAACCAGAATGGATCGCCCGAGGCCAGCACCACGACCTTGCGGCCGCGCTGCGCCAGTAGCTTCGGCAGCGAAGTTTCGAATGGTACGTCCCAGGGCAACGTCTCCTTGCCGGACGGAGCCGCCAAGGCGAGATGACGGGCGCCGCCGGCGATCAGCTCGGCTTTCGCCAGCGCCTCGCGCGCCGCGTCCGAGAGACCGCCGACGCCGTCTTCGCCCAATCCGACGATGGACAGCCAAGGCTCACTCATGTCAAAGGCTCGCTCATGTCATCGCTGCCTGACATGACGAACGCCTCGTCCCCAGCGCTGCGGCTGCTGATCCTCGGCGGCACCGCCGACGCCAATCGGCTGGCGGCTGCCGTCGCCCGTGAACCGCTGATCGACGCGGTGTTGTCCTATGCGGGACGCACCGAGAATCCGCGGCCGCCGCCGATCGCATCGCGTATCGGTGGCTTCGGCGGCGTCACCGGACTGGTGAACTATCTGCGCGAGCACAGCATCGACCGCGTCGTTGACGCCACGCATCCGTTCGCGGCGCAGATGAGCGCGCATGCGGTCGAGGCCTGTGCGCTCGCCGGCGTGCCACTGCTCGCGCTGGAGCGTGCCCCGTGGGAGCGCCAGGGTGGCGATCGTTGGATCGATGTCGATGATATCGACGCTGCCGTCGCGTCGCTCGCCGGCGCACCGCGCCGGGTATTTCTCGGTATCGGCCGGCAGAATCTCGCGGTCTTTGCAGCGCAGCCGCAGCACGCTTACTTGGTGCGGCTGGTCGATCCGCCGCGTGAAACGTTGCCATTGCCGAATGTCGAGATCGTCGTGGCGCGAGGGCCGTTCGATCGCGCCGGCGATCTCGCGCTGCTGAAGCGCTTCGGTGCCGACCTCGTCGTTGCCAAGAATGCCGGTGGCGATGCGGCGGTGGCCAAGATCGAGGCGGCGCGTGATCTGGGCCTGCCGGTCGTGATGATACGCCGGCCATTTGTGCCCGAGCGTCCGGTTGTCGATAGCGTCGATCAAGTGATGCGCTGGCTCGCTCACGACGCCGCTCCGACCGAGCGCGGCGTGTAGACGAACGGCGCGCCGCCAGCGCGCGCGATCAGCCGCGTCTGCCGCGAGCCGATCATCACCAGCGTGCGCATGTCGGCGCGCTCAGGTCTTGCCTCGCCGAGCGGCACGACATCGATCGCTTCGCGCTCATCGCCGACCGCGGTGGCGAACACCACCGGCACGCTTTCGGGGAATTCGGTCCGCAACAGCTCCAGCGCGCGGCCGAGCTGCCATGGCCGCGCCTTCGACAGCGGATTGTACAGCGCGATGACGAAATCGCCCTGCGCTGCGAGGCGCAGCCGCTGCTCGACCAATTCCCAAGGCTTGAGGTTGTCCGACAGATTGATGGCGCAGAAATCATGGCCGAGCGGCGCGCCGATCCGCGAGGCCGCGGCGAACATCGCGCTGATGCCGGGCAGCACGCGGATATCGAGTTCGCGCCACGCCGGCTCGCCGCGCTCGACCGCTTCGAACACCGCCGCCGCCATCGCAAATACGCCGGGATCGCCCGACGACACCACCACGACGCGGTGACCCTGCGCAGCGAGCCGCAGCGCGTGGCCGGCGCGGCCTAACTCCTCACGATTATCAGTGCCATGTCGCTGCAAGCCATCGCGAGCCGGGACGCGCGCCACATAAGGCGCGTAGCCGATCAGATCGGTGGCTTCATCAAGCGCTGCGGTGACCTCCGGCGTGATCCATTCGGCCGGGCCGGGCCCGAGCCCCGCAATCGCCACCCAGCCGCGCGACGTGTTGCTGCTCATGGCCGTCGCCCCATGCCGTGCACCAGGATCATCGAGAAGTAAGGCGCCTCGTCATCGGGCTTGTCGGCGAGGCGCATCACCTTCTGCTGCGCGGTGGTGCCGCGTTCGACATAGACGGCGCGGTCGCAGAGTCCTGCAGTCGCGAGCGCGCGGCGCACTTTTGGCAGATTGCGGCCGAGCTTCATCACCACGATGGCGTCGGCGCTCCGCATCGCGTCGGTTAGCCGCGCTTCGCTCAGCGTCGCCGGCAGCACGCTGAGCACGTCGTCGCCGTAAGTGATCGGCGTGCCGCTCGCGGTCCAGCAGCCGCTCATGCCGGTGATGCCCGGCACGACCTCGACTGCGACGCGATCGATCAGCCGGCTGTGCAGATGCATGAACGAGCCGTAGAGAAACGGATCGCCCTCGCACAGCACGACCACATCCGCGCCCTGCTCGGTCTGCGCTAATAGTCGCGCGACGCAATCCTCGTAGAATTCGCGTAGCGTTTCTGCATAAGCCGCGTCGTCGAGCGCGATCTCGGTCGTCACCGGATATTCCATCGGCAGTTCGATGGCGCTTGGCGGCAGCAGAGTGTCGACGAGTTGCCGCGCCTGTCCGGGACGACCTGCCTTGCGGAAGTAAGCGATCACCGAGGCGCCGGTGATCAGCCGCGCCGCCTTCAGGCTCATCAGTTCCGGATCGCCCGGGCCGAGGCCGACGCCGTAGATGGTGCCGCATCTGCTCATTCGCGTTCGCTCGCGAGCGCATTGAGCGCGGCGGCCGCCATCGCGCTGCCGCCGCGCCGGCCACGAACCACGAGGCTCGGCACCGGCTTCTCCTCGAGCAGAGCCTCCTTGGATTCCATCGCGCCGACAAAGCCGACCGGCACGCCGATGATCGCGGCCGGGCGCGGCGTTGCCGGATCGCGCAGCATCTCCAACAGATAGAACAGCGCGGTCGGCGCATTGCCGATCGCCACCACGGCGCCGCCGAGCAGGTCGCGCCACAACTCGAGCGCCGCCGCCGAGCGCGTCGTGCCAAGCTTAGCGGCGAGGCTGGCGACGCGAGGATCCGACAGCGTGCAGATCACCTCGTTGCCGGCCGGCAACCGCGCCCTGGTGACTCCATGCGCGACCATCTGCGCATCGCACAGGATCGGCGCGCCGGTGATCAGTGCGGTGCGGGCGGAGTCGGCGAATCCGGGTGTCATCACGATATCACCGGCGACGTCCACCATGCCGCTGGCGTGGATGATCCGCACCGCGACACGCTCCTCTTCCGCGGAAAAGCGCGCCAGATCGGCTTCCGATCGGATGATCGCAAACGAGCGCTGATAGATCGCGGCGCCATCCTTCTCGTAAGTAAATGCCTCGCTCATTGCGCTGGCTCCGTCGACAGGCCGGCGGCGAGGGCGAACTGGTCAATCAAAGCGCTCGCCGCGGTCGGGCTGTCGCTGGCGATCAGCGCGCGTAGCCGGCGCAGCGTCGACGGCGGCAGATTGGAGACGCGACCCAGCGCGTCGTCGGCACTGTCGTCGTCTCGCAGCAACGCCATCGCCGTTCGGCGCTGAACCATTTCGGCGGCAAAGTTCAGCACGTCGTCGTGGTGATCGGCGGCTGCGGACAAATGAATCAGCACGCCGCGCGCCGACAGAGCGCCGGCAAGGCCCGACAGATCATCCAACTGGATGCTGAGATGCGACGCGGCCACTGCGGCCGCAAGGCGCGCGCGTGTAGCGGCGCAGTCGCTCAAAATGACGACCTCCGCGACGGGCGGCGCATGATTATGCGGGGCGTCTTGCCGGGCTGAGTGCATCTCTACGTCCGTCGCGGCGAACGACGACCATGTCGTTCATCACTCGCGGCGAACGGACCTGCACTCCGATCGGCCAACTCGTTCACCCCGGAGCACCCCGCCCGGAATGGCGTCAATCACAGGCGACGGCAGGTCTCCTGGCTCACGGGTCCTTGCCGGCACCGCCTTCCCAGACGATCAGGTCCAGTGGCTTTGTGGTGACGGCTCGCCGCTCACAGTTGCGGGGTCAGCTCGGTTGGCGCGGCCAGTGCGCCGCGCGTCCGATTCCCTTTCATCCCCAAGGGGATTACCATCGGCGCTCGATCTGTGGGACAGAACGCAAGCACTGTCAATCCGGCGCTTTGCGGAGGGGACGGGCGCGTTCGATGGCCGAGCGCCACAGCGCTGCCAGCCGAAACGGCGCGTGCACCAGCTTGCCGGCCGGCAGCAGCACGAACAGTGCCAGCACCAGGCCGAGATGCAGCACCAGCAGCGTCCCCATCAGCGCGCTGGCGCGCAGTGCGAGCAGCAGCAGTCCGCTGGCCGCGACGGAGGCGATCAGCCCCAGCATCGCGTAGTCCATTCGCACTGTCTCGGGCACAGTCGGCGCTTTGTCGGCGCGCAGCTTCAGGGCGATCAGCCCAAAGGTGCCGATCAGCGTCAGCACGCCGCCGGCGATGCCGAGTCCAACCGGAACGCTGGCTAGCGGGTAGGGCGCCTCCCAATGCAGCCAGCCGCGATACAGCGCCGCCAGGATGGTCGATGCGAAGTTCAGCGCCAATCCGCCGACCATCAGATGGTGAAACAGCCGCCGCCGTCGGGACGGCGCTTCGATGCGATCGCCGCAACCGCCGTCGCCGCCACCGAGGTAACGCAGCGTCACCGCATCGCCGAGCGCACGCGGCAGGGCGCGCCAGCGCTGGGCGGAAGTCGCATGCGGTGCGATCGCACGCCAGAACGTCGCGGCGCTGTACGCGAGCGCGATCAGTGGCAGGACCGAAGCTGCTAGTGCACCTGTCATCATCACGGCGAGCGGCACAACGCGATAGAACGACCCATTTCCACTGTGCGTCGTGTACAGAGCTGCCGGATCGGCTGCGAGCGCGACCGCCGCAATCGAGGCCAGCGTCACCAACACCACCACCATCCCGCTGTGCGCGAAGGCTCGTCCTAGCCAGCGCGGCCGTGCATAGTCGGCGTAGGAGCGCTGCCGCACCCGCGCCAGCGCCTGCGGCAGATTCAGCGCGAACGCGTGTGGCGGTGCGTATTGGCAGGCGTGATAGCAGCCCCGGCAGTTGTGGCAGAGATTGGCGAGGTAGCCGAGATCAGCCAGCGAGTAGTCGTGCTTGCCGGCGATGGCGGGAAACACTGCGCAATAGTCGTCGCAGAACATGCAGGCCGAGCACAGCCGCAGCGCGCGCTCGGCCTCGGCGTGGATGTCATCGGCCGACATGACGCGCCGCCTCCTCGCCCGCGAGCCGGCCGAACGCCGCGCCGATGGTGACGCCGAGTCCGGCCAGATAGCCGCGCGGCAACACGTTCGCGGCCATCACCATGCCGGCGGCGAGCAGATTGTCGAAGCGCGTGCCGTCCTGCCGCTGTACCCGCAGTGATGGATCAACTGCGACTCCGAAATGCGTGAAGGTGATGCCCGGCCGCAGCGGGAAGGCCGCGAATGGAGGCTGCACGATCGGCCACGCCTGCGAGGTCTTGTCCGGACTGAGGCCCGATGTGCGCCAGGCCGTAGGACTTGTCGGGTCAGCCGCCACGATCGCCCGATTATAGTCATCGACAGTCGTCGTAAGTGTCTGTGGATCGAGCCCAAGCTCGCGCGCCAGCTGATCGACCCTATGGGCGCGGATCGGCGCAAACGCTGTCGGGCTGGCGCGATGAATGCCGTCGTCATCAAGGATCGCGTAAGCGAATTGTCCGGGCGCGGCCAACAGGCGCTCGCCCCAGCGCGCATAATGCGTGCGCTTGGTGTCGCCGCCTTCGTCGGCGAAACGCCGGCCGTTGCGATCGACCACGATGCCGTAGGGGATGCACTCCAGCCTTGTGACGATGCCGCCGTCCACCTCTGGCCCGCGAGCATCGACCGCGACGATGTGGCCGCGGCGCTCATCACCGACCGTTGCGGCGCCGGCATCCATCATCGCCCGCAGCAACCGCCCACGCACCGTGCCGATGCCGCGCACATGGATCGAATCCGCTGCTGGCCCGAAGCTGTCGCGCAGCCAATCGCGATTAGCCTGATGGCCGCCGCAGCCGGCGATCACCACCTCGGCCGTGATCGTCGCGCGTTGACCGCGATGGATCAGCTCGACGGCTCCGACCTGATTGCCCTCGACTCGAAGGCCACAAGCTTCGGCATCGTGGATGATGGTTGCGCCGATCTGCTGCGCGGTGGCGTAGAGCGTATCGGCGGCCGCCTTGCCGCCGCCGGCAAAGAACACGGTGCGCTGCGACCAAGGCATGGTGCCGCGGCCGCGGCGCTGCATCCGCACGCCCTGCGCCTGCAGCCACGGCACCAGTGTGGCCGAGCTTTCCGCCAAAAGCTGTGTCAGCGTCGCATCGCCATCCGGCGCGACGCGGGCGAGATCGGCGCAAAACGCGGCGACCGGATAGCTGCCCGGTGCGTAGTCGTCGGGCATATCGTGGACGACGCGGAAGTTGCGGGCATGCCGGGTGTTGCCGCCGCGCCATTCGACTGCGGCGTGATCGACCAGCACCACCTCGGCGCCGCGCCGCCGCGCCGCGATCGCCGCGCACAGCCCCGCTGCGCCGCCGCCGATCACCAGCACGTGGCAATGCGCCGGCAATTGGCTCACCGCATTGCTCCGGACGGCTCAGGGAGGAGCCACGCTTGCGTCGCCGTCGTCGCTATGCTTTGCGTGTCCGTTGCGGGATCGCCGCGCACTGCTTGGGTGAAAGTGTCATGAGCGCGCCTCGTCAGCTGCTTCTGATCGGGATCGGCGCCGGCGATCCGGACTATCTGACCATGCAGGCCGCTGCGGCACTGAACCGCGCCGACGTCTTCTTCATTCAGGACAAGGGCCGCGACAAGCAGGCGCTGCGCGCGCTGCGGACTCAGATCTGCGAGCGATTCATCACGGATCGCGACTATCGAATGGTGGCGTTCGACTATCCGGTCCGCGCCAAGGAATTCTCCGACTACAAGGCCAATGTCGCCGATTGGCATGCAGACATCGAGGCAATCTACACGCGGCTGCTGCGCGACGAACTGGCTGACGGACAGTGCGGCGCTTTCCTGATCTGGGGCGATCCGGCGCTGTACGATTCGACGATGCGGATCATCGAGTCGATCCACGCCAGAGGTGACGTGGCATTCGACTACGAGATCATCCCCGGCATCACCGCCATACAAGCGCTGGCCGCCAAGCATCGCATCGCGCTCAACCGTATCGGCGAGCCGGTTCACATCACCACCGGTCGCAAGCTGCCGGCCGGCGCGATCGAGGCCGATAGCGTGGTGGTGATGCTGGATGGCGAACAGGCCTTCACGCGGATTGATCCCGACACGGAGATTTTCTGGGGCGCCTATTTGGGCACGCCCGACGAAGTCCTGATCGCCGGCCGCCTCGGCGACGTCCGTGACCGCATTGTGCAGACGCGCGAGGCGGCGCGGCAACGCATCGGCTGGATCATGGATACTTACTTGCTGCGCAAGCCGCGCTAAGGCGACGCGCTCTCCACCGTCATTGCGAGGAGCGAAGCGACGAAGCAATCCAGCCAAGTGCACTTGGCTGGATTGCTTCGCTTCGCTCGCAATGACGTTGATAGTTCTTTCTCGTCGCCTTACGCAGCCTGATGCAGCCGGCGCTCGACCAGCAGGCTGCCGCGCAGGCCCTTCAGCGACTTTGCGGCGCCCAGCACGGCGAGATCGAACGCCGGCTCGAAGACGATCACCAGCAGATAAGCGGCGCCGAACGACGTCACCGCCGCGATGTTGTGAGCGCCGAAGCCCTGGCCGTAGAACGCCCAGAACGCCACCCAGGCGACGATGCCGGCCTGGTAGGTGGTCGACATCATAAGCGCCTGGCTGTAGCGCAGATCGACGTAGGCCGTGCCCGGCGCGACGATTCGCTTCGCCAGCGCCTGCAGGCCGAACAGCGGCACCAGCAGCGTCGTGACGTTCATGCCGTACTGCGGCAGGTCGGTCGGCACGAAAAAGATGCCCTGCAGCAGCAGGCCGAGCCCGAGGCCGATCGCCGCCGGCGCGGCGCCGAACAGCAGGAACAGCGTCGAGCCGAGGATCAGATGCACTTCGGAGACGCCGACCGGATAATGCGGCAGCACCTGGAAGAAGCTGAACACCAGCGCGGTGGTGAGCGTGCCGCGCGCCGCCAGCGACAGCGCGCGGCGCTGGCGCAGGGTCTGCCAGGCGAGGCCGAGCGTATAGATGCCGGCGCCGGCGGCGGTGGCGTAGCTGAGCGTGATCTTGGCGCCGTCGACGACGCCGGGTTCGATGTGCATGACAGGCTCCGTTGCTAATTCGATTCGAAAAGAGTGAGAGACGAGTTCAGCGTTGCA
>NZ_BADD01000473.1 GCF_000333455.1 Rhodopseudomonas sp. B29 | reverse complement strand
ATCGTACCGCCGATCGTCATAGCGCGGGGCGCTGAAGCGCCGCGGTTCGACGAACTCGTCGTAGTCCCGCGCCCCGTAGGATCGGCGGTCGCCGCGCCAGTCGGCGTCGCGGAGGTCTTCGAAATGCCGATAGCCGCGCGGCGCGTGCCTTGGCGCGTCGTCACGCTCGTAGACCGGACGCCGCGGCGGGTCGCGGTAATAGTCGTCGCGGAGTTCGTCGGCACGAGCCGTCATCG
>NZ_BADD01000474.1 GCF_000333455.1 Rhodopseudomonas sp. B29 | reverse complement strand
GACCATTTTCATGTAGGCGGCCTGCGCCTTGCCGACGGTGGCGTAGGCCGACGCCGGACCGGACAGCGGAATGGTCTGGCCGACCTTGATCTCGCTGTCGCTGGCGCCGGGATCGTACTTCTTTTGCGCAGACGCGCTGGATGCCGTCAGCGTGATGGCGAGCGCCGATGCGGCTAGGCCGGTGAGCAGTTTCCTCATGGGTTTCCTCTTCTTTGCTGAACTATGCCACTGAGCGAATGTGAGCCGCTGCGCTCCCAATCCCTCCCAGGTCATCGCCCGCGACGGCGG
>NZ_BADD01000475.1 GCF_000333455.1 Rhodopseudomonas sp. B29 | reverse complement strand
CGAGCGCAGCGAGCAAGTCCGGAATCCATACTCACCGCCGGTGGTTATGGATTCCGGGCTCGCGCTTCGCGCGCCCCGGAATGACGAACATAGAGGTATGCTACTACGACCTGAACAGCCTTGTGTACTGCGTTTCGTGGCGCAGGCTGGCGAGGTCGGCGCGGAGGGTGGCGGCGCCGAGGTCGTCTAGCGCGGCGCTCCGCGCGCGCTCCGCGGTGGTGGTGACGGCGCTCTCGAGTGCGGCGAGGACGCGCTGGCTGTCGGTCTGGCCGAGCGGGACCAGCCGGGCGCCGGCGGAAATCCAGTTCGAGACCACCGCGTGCAGGAAGGCGTGCAGCGTCGGCTCCAGCGGCACGCGATGCGCCGCGGCGACGATTCCGACCGCGACCGGATAGGCGATGTCGCTGCCGCAGGCGGCGACGCTCTGCGCCAAGCCGTCGCTGTCCCAGGCGTTTCGTGCGATCTCGATAAAGGCACGGCCTTGCGACAGCGTCTCGAGCCGCCGCTCGGCGGAGCTGAC
>NZ_BADD01000476.1 GCF_000333455.1 Rhodopseudomonas sp. B29 | reverse complement strand
ACAGATCGAGCTCTTTGTCGGTGACGATCAGCGAGATGCGGATTTCCGGATACAGGGCGGTGAACTCGCCGAGCCGCGGCACCAGCCAGTTGATGCCGAGCCCAGGCGTGGTGGTGATCTTCAGATCGCCGCTCGGCCGCTCGCGGCTGTCGGTGAGCTTGGCGCGCGCCGCCTGTAGCTGCATGAACACGTCATGCGCAGTGCGGAATAGCAGGTCGCCCTGTTCGGTCAGGATCAGGCCGCGGGCGTGGCGGTGAAACAGCGAGACCGACAGCTCCTGTTCGAGCGCCGACACCTGCCGCGACACCGCCGATTGCGACAGCCCGAGCTGCTCACCCGCATGGGTGAAGCTGCCGGCTTCGGCGGCGGCGTGGAAGACCTTCAGCTTATCCCAATCCATGTCGGTGAATCCGTCGCGAGCTCTCATTACTCAGCCGCCTCGCGTGCGTGTTCGTGCAGCGCCAGGAAGCGCTCGGCTTCGAGCGCCGCCATGCAGCCCATGCCGGCCGCGGTCACAGCCTGTCGGTAGGTCTCGTCGGCGACGTCGCCGGCGGCGAACACGCCCGGCACCGAGGTCGCGGTCGAGCCCGGCACCACCTCGACGTAGCCGGAGGGCTTCAGCTTGATCTGGTCCTTGAACAGCTCGGTCGCGGGCGCGTGGCCGATGGCGATGAATACGCCGTCTGCCTTGATGTCCGAGGTCGCGCCGGTCTTGACGTTCTTCAGCCGGACGTGGGTGACCTTGGAGGGATTGTCGGCGCCGCAGATCTCGTCGATGGCACTGTCCCAGACGACCTTGATCTTGGGATGCTTGAACAGCCGGTCCTGCAGGATGCGCTCGGCGCGGAAGTGATCGCGGCGATGCACGATGGTGACGCTCGAGGCGAAATTGGTCAGGAACAGCGCTTCCTCGACCGCGGTGTTGCCGCCGCCGACCACGACAACTTCCTTGCCGCGGTAGAAGAAACCGTCACAGGTCGCGCACGCCGAAACGCCGAAGCCCTTGTAGGTCTGCTCCGACGGGATGCCGAGCCAGCGCGCCTGCGCGCCGGTGGCGAGGATCAGCGTGTCGGCCAGATAGACGTCGCCGCTGTCGCAGGTCAGCCGGAACGGCCGCTGGCTGAGGTCGAGATCGACCACCAGATCGGTCTTGATGCGGGTGCCGACGTGCAGCGCCTGCTTCTCCATCTGCTCCATCAGCCAGGGGCCCTGGATGACGTCGGCGAAGCCCGGATAGTTCTCGACGTCGGTGGTGATGGTGAGCTGGCCGCCGGGCTGGATGCCCTGGATCAGGATCGGCTCGAGCATGGCGCGGGCGGCATAGATGGCGGCGGTGTAGCCGGCCGGGCCGGACCCGATGATGACGACTTTGGCGTGGGCAGCGTTCGGCATGATGCAGCTCCCCTCTCCTTCAAGGGAACAAGGGCGGCGCGAAGCAGGAGGGGCCTGGCAGGGGCATCGCCGTGGGGCGGAAAGTCAGACGCAACTTTATTGCATCTGGGAAGCTATGCAAGATTTGCAATACGTCCGTGCAGGATTTCCCCTGCGTGTTGGCAAACAGTCTGTGGCCATCGCGAAATAAAATTACTCAAATGGGCAAGACTGGGCTATGAGAGGGCGATTCAACCGCCCTACGGAAGCCGCCGGTGTCGAAAAGCCTCGATCAGATCGACCTGAAGATCCTCCAGGAAATCCAGGACGACGGCCGAATCACCAACGTCGAATTGGCCAAGCGGGTCGGCATCTCCCCGCCGCCCTGTCTGCGCCGGGTCCGCACGTTGGAGGAGGAGGGCTATATCCAGGGATATCGCGGATTGCTTGATCCGGCTCTGCTCGGCTTCGACGTCACCGTGTTCGCCTCGGTCCATCTGTCGACCCAAGCCGAAGCCGACCTTCGCGCCTTCGAGGCGTTTGTCCGTAACGAGCCGCTGGTCCGTGAATGCTGGATGTTGTCCGGCGAGGTCGATTTCATTCTGAAATGCGTCGCGCCCGATATGGCGACGTTCCAGAATTTCGTCGCGCATCTCACCGCCGCGCCGCATGTGCGCAACGTCCGCACCTCGCTGGTGCTACGGAATTCAAAGTACGCCGCGGCCGTGCCGCTAGAGCTGAAGACGCCGGTGGATTGAGGCTCCGGGCGTTGTGCCCGATGCTCAATCTAAAGCCTCTCCCCGTCATTGCGAGGAGCGAAGCGACGAAGCAATCCAGCTCCGTGCACTGGGCTGGATTGCTTCGCCTTCGGCTCGCAATGACGGCATTGAGGCGTTTAGCGGGCCTGCCTATCAGCCCTTCTTCCGCATCACGGCATCGACGCTGATCGGGCCGGCGCCGGCGGTCGACAGATAGAGGCAGATGAAGCACAGCGCGATCGCCAGCGAGCCGCCGTTGATCAGCGGATAGAAGCTGCGCGGGAAGTGGGCGATGAAGTAGGCGAACGCCATCTCGCCGGCGAGAATGAACGCGACCGGCCGCGTCAGCAGCCCGATCATCAAAAGACCGCCCAGCACGAGCTCGAGCAAGCCCGCGATGCCCGGCAGCGAGGTGATCTGCACGTTGGCGAACATCGGAACGGCGGGAAACTTGAACAGCTTGGCGATGCCGTATTGAAACAGCAGCAAGCCGGCGATGAAGCGAACGAGGCTGAGGGCGAACGGTTGCCAGCGAGCGAATAGTTGATCCATGGAGGTGCCTTGTTATTGCGGAACTTGTTTCATAACCGTCGACAACAACGACGTCGCGGCATGGCTGATATTCCACAGCCAGTCGCAACTTTCCGCGACGAGCGGTCGCGGCCGCCCGCACATATTCTTGATCGAGAGTTGATCGAACAAAAAAGCCGCGCTGTTGGCGCGGCCCGTTTTGAGGTTCGTCGGTCAGCGGAGCCGTCGCGAACTAACGACTTGTCGTTAGCGCCACTCGACCTTGGCGATCTCGTAGGCCTTCGCGCCGCCAGGGGCGACGACCTCGACCGAGGTGCCCTTGGTCTTGCCGATCAATGCCCGAGCCAGCGGCGAGGTGATCGAGATTTTGCCCTTCTTGGCGTCTGCCTCGGCTTCGCCGACGATCTGCCAGACTGCTTTCTTCTCGGTGTCTTCGTCGATCAGCGTGACGGTGGCACCGAACTTGATGGTGTCACCGGACAGCTTGCTGATGTCGATGATGTCGGCGCGCGCCAGCTTGTCCTCAAGTTCGTTGATCCGGCCTTCGTTGTGCGACTGCTCTTCCTTGGCGGCGTGATATTCCGCATTCTCGGACAGGTCGCCGTGCGAGCGCGCCTCGGCGATATGCTCGATGATGCGCGGACGGTCCACCGACTGGCGATGCTTGAGCTCGTCCGAAAGCGCGGCGTACCCGCTCGCAGTCATCGGTATCTTTTCGACCATCGTCTGTTCGTCCTTTAACAATCGCAGGGAAGCGCCTGGGATCGGCGCTTCGCCATTTGTCGTTGCGTGGGGTCCTGCGCTGCCGGAGCCGGCACCCGCCAAACGCGTCCAGCGGTGTCATTGCCACCGGCAAACGCCGGAGAGAACACTTCCAATGCGGGCGGGTTCCGGCCTGACGGCGTCGCGAACCATTGGCGGATCGCGAGCCGGCGGTCAGGTGTCCGAAAAGTAGCTCTGCAGCGTCCGGACCTCAAGGTCGCCGTCAAGATACGCCCGGATCCCCTTGGCGGCCGCCACAGCACCCGAAAGAGTGGTGTAATACGGAACTTTATGCAAGAGGGCAGCCCGCCGGAGCGAGCGGCTGTCCGCCAGCGCCTGTGGGCCTTCGGTCGTATTGAACACCAGCTGCACTTCGCCGTTCATGATGGCGTCGACGATGTGCGGCCGGCCTTCCAGCACCTTGTTGATCTTTTCAGCAGGCACGCCGCTCTCGCTCAGGAAGCGCTGGGTGCCGGAGGTGGCGATCACCTTGAAGCCGATCGAGTGCAGAAGCTTCACGGCATCGACGATGCGCGCCTTGTCGCTCTCCCGCACCGAGACGAAAACAGTGCCCTTGCGCGGCACGCGGGTGCCGCCGCCGAGCTGGCTCTTGGCGAAGGCGATCTCGAACGAGCGGTCGATGCCCATCACTTCGCCGGTCGAGCGCATCTCAGGGCCGAGCACGGTATCGACGCCCGGGAAGCGGGCGAACGGGAACACCGATTCCTTGACGCCGACATGGTCGAGCGCGCGCTTCTTGATGCCGAGATCGGCGATCTTCTCGCCGGCCATGATGCGTGCGGCCAGCTTGGCAACCGGCGTACCGACCACCTTGGCGACGAACGGCACCGTGCGCGAGGCGCGCGGATTGACTTCGAGCACGTAGATCTCGCCGTCCTTGATGGCGTACTGCACATTCATCAGGCCGACGACGTCGAGGCCGAGCGCCAGCTCGCGGGTCTGGCGTTCGAGTTCGGCGATCATCGAAGGATCGAGCGAATGCGGCGGCAGCGAGCAGGCCGAGTCGCCCGAATGGATGCCGGCTTCCTCGATGTGCTCCATGATGCCGACGATGAAGGTGTCCTTGCCGTCCGACAGGCAGTCGACGTCGACCTCGATGGCGTCCGACAGATAGCGGTCGAACAACAGCGGGTTGGTGCCGAGCACCGTGTTGATCTGGCCGGTCTTGTCGTTCGGGTAGCGCGCCTTGACGTCGCCTGGCACCAGCTCGGGCAGGGTGCCGAGCAGATAGTCGCTGAGCTGATTGTCCTCGCGGATGATCTGCATGGCGCGGCCGCCGAGCACGTAGCTCGGGCGCACCACCAGCGGCAGGCCGAGTTCGGCAGCGACCAGGCGTGCCTGCTCGACCGAATAGGCGATGCCGTTCTTCGGCTGTTTGAGGCGCAGCTTGTCGAGGATGCGCTTGAAGCGGTCGCGGTCCTCGGCGAGGTCGATGGCGTCCGGCGAGGTGCCGAGGATCGGCACGTTGGCGGCTTCCAGCGCACGCGCCAGCTTCAGCGGGGTCTGGCCGCCGAACTGCACGATGACGCCCTTCAGGGTGCCGTTGCTGCGCTCGGTATCGATGATCTCGAGCACGTCTTCCGCCGTCAGCGGTTCGA
Source organism: Rhodopseudomonas sp. B29 (assembly GCF_000333455.1). Taxonomy (GTDB): domain Bacteria; phylum Pseudomonadota; class Alphaproteobacteria; order Rhizobiales; family Xanthobacteraceae; genus Rhodopseudomonas. The sequence continues at coordinate 17,244 of NZ_BADD01000476.1, read as the reverse complement.
AGTACAGTCGGTCCGCGGTGTCGTAGTCGGTCGACACGGTTTCCGGATTGCAGTTGACCATGATCGATTCATAGCCGGCGTCATGCAGCGCGAAGCAGGCGTGGCAGCAGCAGTAATCGAACTCGATGCCCTGACCGATGCGATTGGGACCGCCGCCGAGGATGATCACCTTTTCCTTCGCCGACGGCTCGCTCTCGTCGACCATCGCGCTCGCGAACGGCGACTCGTAGGTCGAGTACATGTAGGCGGTCGGCGAGGCGAACTCCGCCGCGCAGGTGTCGATGCGCTTGAACACCGGGCGCACGTTCAGCGCGCGGCGCTTGGACTTGACCTGAGCTTCGGTGAGGCCGGCCAGAACGGCGAGGCGGGCGTCGGAGAAACCCATCGCCTTCAGCGTGCGCATGCCGAACGCATGCTCAGGCAGGCCCGCGTCGCGAACCTTGTTCTCCATGTCGACGATGCCGCGCAGCTGCGCCAGGAACCAGCGGTCGATCTTGCAGGAGGCGAAGATCTCTTCGTCGCTCCAGCCGAGCCGCATCGCCTGCGCGACCTGCAGCAGCCGGTTCGGCGTCGGTGTGCCGAGCGCGGCGCGGATGGCGTTCTTGTCGTCGCTGCGGCCGAGCCCTTCGATCTCGATCTCGTCGAGCCCGGTGAGACCGCTTTCGAGACCGCGGAGCGCCTTCTGCAGGCTTTCCTGGAATGTGCGGCCGATCGCCATCACCTCGCCGACCGACTTCATCGCGGTCGTCAGATTGGGCGAGGCGCCGGGGAATTTCTCGAAGGCGAAGCGCGGAATCTTGGTGACGACGTAGTCGATCGTCGGCTCGAACGACGCCGGCGTGGCGCCGCCGGTGATGTCGTTGGCGATCTCGTCCAGCGAGTAGCCGACCGCCAGCTTGGCGGCGACCTTGGCGATCGGGAAGCCGGTGGCCTTCGACGCCAACGCCGAGGAGCGTGACACGCGTGGATTCATCTCGATGACGACCAGGCGGCCGTCTTCGGGGTTGACCGCGAACTGCACGTTGGAGCCGCCGGTCTCGACGCCGATCTCGCGCAGCACCGCCAGCGAGGCATCGCGCATGATCTGGTATTCTTTGTCGGTCAGCGTCAGCGCCGGCGCGACGGTGATCGAGTCGCCGGTGTGGACGCCCATCGGATCGAGGTTTTCGATTGAGCAGACGATGATGCAGTTGTCGTGCTTGTCGCGCACGACCTCCATCTCGTACTCCTTCCAGCCGAGGATCGACTCTTCGATCAGCACCTCGTTGGTCGGGGACGCGTCGATGCCGCGCTCGACGATCTCGATGAATTCGGCCTTGGTGTAGGCGATGCCGCCGCCGGTGCCGCCCATGGTGAAGGACGGGCGGATCAGCGCCGGGAAGCCGATCTCGTCGAGCGCCCGCAGCGCGTCGGGCAGCGTCTTAACCTGGCGCGAGTTCGGCGTTTCGAGGCCGATCTTGGTCATGGCCTCGCGGAAGCGCTCGCGGTCTTCCGCCTTGTCGATGGCGTCGGCGGTGGCGCCGATCATCTCGACGTCGAACTTCTCGAGCGTGCCGAGCTTGCGCAGCGACAGCGCGCAATTCAGCGCGGTCTGGCCGCCCATCGTCGGCAAGAGCGCGAAGCCGCCCGGAATGACGTGGCGCTCTTTCTCGATGATCTTGGCGACGATCTCGGCCGTGATCGGCTCGATATAGGTCGCGTCGGCCAATTCCGGATCGGTCATGATCGTGGCCGGATTGGAATTGACCAGAACGACCCTGTAGCCCTCCTGCTTCAACGCTTTCACGGCCTGGGTGCCGGAATAGTCGAATTCGCAGGCCTGGCCGATCACGATAGGGCCGGCCCCGATGATGAGGATGGTGGAGATGTCGGTTCTTTTGGGCATTCAATCTCGCTGACGAGCGGGAAATCCGGGCACAAAAAAAGGGCGCGCAGCCGCGCGTCCCTCAGGTGTTCGGGCGCCGGTCGTCCCAGGCGCGCGGGCGTGTCTTAGACCAGATTGCCGGGGGGCGAAAGGGGCTAAAGGCCCGCCGTCAACCGGCATTTTCAGGAAACTGGAGGCCCAGCCTGGACTTGAACCAGGAAAAAGAGCGTTGCACCGCTCTTGCGTTAATCTTCCGCCACCGGGCCGAGGCCACTATCGCGCCTCAGCCGCCGGTGATCCAGCCCTGATCCGGCCAGGTTCCGTTTTAGGCTTAACGGGGCTGAAAATCGGTGATGACCTACCGCGGCGGCGCCGCGTGCTGCGACGGCGGCGTTGCGACGCGTCAGGCCGCTCACGCACTCGTGTGCCGTTTGCGGTAACGCAGTGGCTGCGCTGTCGTATCTTGCTCATTGCGGGCTGCCCGGCAGCCGCTCTCACACGAGGATCGCTCATGCGCCGTCTGCTCAGCCGTTTCGTTCCCAGCGTTGCCGTCGCCGGTGCTCTGGCGATGTTTGCCGCCGCGCCGTTGCAGGCCGCCGAAGAGGCCGTAGTGATCCCGCCGCCCAAGGTTGACGCCAAGCCGGCCGACGGGCCGCAGACGGCGGTGTTCGCCGGCGGCTGCTTCTGGGGCGTGCAGGGCGTATTCCAGCACACCACCGGCGTCATCAATGCCGTTTCGGGCTATGCCGGCGGCAGCAAGGCGACGGCGAGCTATCCGATCGTCTCGACCGGCTCGACCGGCCATGCCGAGTCGGTGGAGGTCAAATACGACCCCAAGCAGATCTCCTACGGAAAGCTGCTGCAGATCTTTTTCTCGGTCGCCCATGATCCGACCCAGCTCAACCGCCAGGGGCCGGACAGCGGCACGCAATATCGCTCCGCGATCTTCACCACCTCGCCGGAGCAGAAGCAGGTCGCCGATGCCTATATTGCCCAACTGGATGCGGCCAAAGTGTACGGCCGGCCGATCGTCACCAAGGTCGGGCCGCTGGAGGCGTTCTACGCCGCGGAGGGCTATCACCAGGACTACCTGACGCTGCACCCAAACCAGCCCTATATTGCGTACAACGATCTGCCCAAGATCGAGAACCTGAAGAAGCTGTTTCCGAAGGACTATCTCGACAAGCCGACGCTGGTGAGCAGCGCGCGCGCGAGCAATTGAGGCGGACGTCAGGAGGGATGATGTCGGATACCAAAACGGCGGCCGCCAAGGTCATCAAGAGTGACGCCGAATGGCGCAGGGAATTGACGCCGATGCAGTACGCGGTGCTGCGCGAGAAGGCGACGGAGCGGCCGTTCACTGGCGAATATGAATACGAGACGCGGCCCGGCACCTATGTGTGCGCCGGCTGCGGCCAGACGCTGTTCGAATCCGACGCCAAGTTCGATTCCGGCTGTGGCTGGCCGAGCTTCACGGCGCCGGCGGCCGACGGCCATATCGACGAAGAGCGCGACACCACCCATGGCATGATCCGCACCGAGGTGCTGTGCGCGAGTTGCAATGGCCATTTGGGGCACGTCTTCCCGGACGGGCCGGGGCCGACCGGCCTGCGCTATTGCATCAATTCGGCGGCGTTGAAATTGCAGCCGAAATAGCCGTGACGGCGAGCCGGGCGCGTGAGGCGCTACGCCAACCGGCGGGGAGCGGTCGCCGTGCGGGCTTCGGCGCGGTCTCGTGCGCTGGTTGCAGAGTCGCAATGCGCCGGTTCCGTGCCTATATGTCCTGTCGAAATCTGTACGCGACGCCGGTCCTGGACCGTGCGGCGCCGCCCAATGCAGGAGGCACCTCCCCCATGGCTTTCAACTTCGACACCGCCGCCGAACTCTTCCCCGCTGCAATCCGCAAGAAGAAACGCGCCGGCTTCGCCTATCGTCGCTTCGACACCGCCGCCGACGCGGTGCGTTTTGCGATCGAGGAGCTTCCGGCGGAATCGCTCAACGGCGCCTACCTCCAGGTCGACGAAGAGCGGTTCGACCAAAAAGGCATCCGCACGCTCTATGAGAGCGAGGCGTTCCCGCTGAAGCGCAAGGTCGCCTGATCGGGGCGGCTTGAATCAAAGCGGCTTGAAGGTCTGTTCGTCACAGCGATCGACGATCGCGGCGAAACGGTATGAGATGAGTTTCGGCCCGTTGTAGAACAGCGCGTAGGTCGGACGCGTCGAATCGTCGACAGCCGTCCTGAGGCAGACGATCCAAGGCGCTACTGTCGCCGGCTTCGCGGCGATCGGTCCGGCGACCTCGATCGGGCCGGTGAACTTCACTTCGGTCGCGACCTTCTTCAGGTCAGGGGAAATGACGGATAGCCGAGGCGCATCGCTGGCCGGCTCCGGAATGGATTCGAGAACCGAGCACCCCGGCAGAGCCGAGCACACGAGCAGAGCCAAGACCCACGGGCGGACAGCGCTCTTCGCGCGATGAGGCGATTTCACCCGAATGATCCACCCTCCAGTGCGCACGGCCCGCGGTCGGGGGAGCCCCTGCAACTTGGCTCTTTATCCGGCCGGACTGAGTGCAGCCTGACCGGCCTTCAGCGCCTCAGCTTGCCTCAGGCGCGTCCCACCAGGCGCAGGAGATATTGGCCGTAGCTGCTCTTTGCAATGCTGCGGCCGAGCTTCTCCAATTGATCGTCATCGATCCAGCCGGCGCGGAAAGCGATTTCCTCCGGACAGCAAATCTTGAAATCCTGACGCTTCTCGAGCACCCGTACGAATTCCGCAGCTTCCAGCATGCTATCCGGTGTGCCGGTATCGAGCCAGGCGAAGCCCCGCCCCATCTGCTCGACGTGCAGTTGATTGCGCTCGAGGTACGCGCGATTGACGTCTGTAATTTCCAGTTCGCCCCGCGCCGACGGCTTCAGATTGGCGGCGATATCAACGACGCTCGCGTCGTAGAAGTAAAGCCCGGTGACGGCCCAGTTCGACCGCGGTGACACGGGCTTTTCGGCGATGCTGATCGCGCGCTGCTGCGCGTCGAACTCGACCACGCCGTAGTTCTGGGGATCGCGCACCTGATAGGCGAACACGGTCGCGCCGGATGTCCGCTCGGCCGCGGACTGCAGCAGCGGGATAAGATTGTGTCCGTAGAAAAGATTATCGCCAAGCACCAGCGCCGACGGTCGTCCGGCGACGAAATCGGCGCCGATGATATAAGCCTGCGCCAGCCCATCGGGGGTCGGCTGTTCGGCGTAGGTGAACGACACGCCCCATTGCGAACCGTTTCCCAGCAACTGTTGGAAACGCGGGAGGTCGGTGGGCGTGGAGATGATCAGGATTTCCCGGACACCCGCCATCATCAGGGTGGCCAGCGGGTAGTAGATCAGCGGCTTGTCGTAGATCGGCAGCAACTGTTTGGAAGCCGCGATCGTCATCGGGTGCATGCGGGTCCCGCTGCCGCCGGCCAGTACGATGCCTTTCGTCGTTGCTGTCATGACGGCCGATCTCCCTTGAACTGCTCCGCCACCAGACGCGCCACGCAAGCGGGCAGCGTCGAGCGCCAATCGGGCAGGCTGATAGCATGCAACCGGTGCAGCTTGGTATTATCCAGACGCGAATTCGCCGGCCGCCGGGCCGGGGTGGGATAGTCCGTGCTTGGAATCGCCCGCACCTTTGCGGCCGGCCCCCCGACCGCGGCGGATGCTTCGAAGACATGCTGCGCGAATTCGGCCCAGTTGGTCCCGCCGCCGCCGGTCATGTGGAAGACCCCGCGCAGCTCCGCGGCATCGGGGCGGGCGACCAGCGCCTGCACCATCGAGATGAGCCCGTCGGCGAGATCGAGCGCATTGGTCGGCGCGCCGTGCTGATCACTTACCACGCCGACTTCGTCGCGGCTCTGCGCCAGCGTCAGCATGGTGCGGACGAAGTTCTTGCCGAACGGGCTGTACACCCAAGAGGTGCGCACGATGGCATGGTGGGGATTGGCCGCGGCCACCGCCCGTTCGCCTTCGAGCTTGGTGAGGCCATAGACGCTCACCGGATGCGGCGTGTCGTCCTCGCGATAGGGGCGATCCAGCTCGCCGTCAAACACGTAGTCGGTCGATATCTGGAGAACCGGCAGGCCGCGCTTAGCGGCGCCGCTGGCCACGACGCCCGCCAACTCGGCATTCACTCGATGCGCCAGCTCGCGCTCATCCTCGGCTCGGTCGACCTGCGTGTAGGCGGCCGCGTTGATCACCGCCGACGCATCGATCGCCGTCAGCGCGGCATCGAGTTGAGCCGGGTCAGTTAGTTCGACCTCCGGCCGCCCGAAAAGCACGACCTCGACGCCGTGGGCCGCAGCACGCTCCAGCAGCGAGCGGGCGAGCTGACCGGTGTGGCCGGTGACGGCGATCCGCATGGCTCAGTCGAACACGGGCGGGAGCGACGCGAACGGCGGCAGCCGTGCGTCCTTGTCGGACAGGACCGCTTCACCAGGCGCGACGGGCCAGTCGATCGCAAGATCAGGATCGTTCCAGGCGATCCCCACTTCGTTCTCCGCCGAGTAATAGCTGGTGACCTTGTAGACGACGCGGGTGTCGGGTTCGAGCGTGCAGAACCCGTGGGCGAAACCGACCGGCACCAGCAGTTGCTTGCCGTTGTCGGCCGACAGCACTTCGGCGACCCAGCGGCCATAGGTCGGTGACGAGCGCCGCAGATCGACTGCAACGTCGAAGATACTACCCTTCGTGACGCGTACCAGCTTGTCCTGCGCGGCAGGGTGCTTTTGCAGATGCAGGCCGCGGACGGTGCCGCGCGGGGCCGAGACCGACTCGTTGTCCTGAACGAACTCGAGCGTGATCCCGTGCTTGAAGAAGCGGTCGCGGTTGTAGGTCTCGCAAAACGAGCCGCGGGAGTCGTTGAACACGGCCGGCACGATCACCTTGACACCGTCGAGAGCGGTTGCGGACACCGTCAGCATGATCGTTCCTGAATGAGAGTTAGACCGAAAGCCCAAGCCGCTCGCCGCGATAAACGCCGGAGCGGACTCGCTGCCACCAGGTCTGATTGTCCAGATACCAGCGCACCGTGGCAATCAATCCGCTGTCGAAATCATGGCGCGGCCGCCAGCCGAGCTCGCGCTCGATCTTGCCGCAGTCGATGGCGTAGCGGGCGTCATGACCCGGCCGGTCGGACACGAAGGTGATCAGCTCGCGCCGCGGTCCGGCAGCACTGCCCGACGCAAGCCGATCGACCAGATCGCAGATCGCACCGACCACATCGAGGTTGGTCCGCTCACTGCGCCCGCCGATGTTGTAGCATTCGCCGATCCGCCCGCGTTCGGCGACCAGCAGCAGCGCCTCGGCGTGATCGTCGACATAAAGCCAGTCCCGCACATTGTCGCCGCGGCCGTAAACCGAGATCGGCCGGCCTTCCAGCGCGTTGATGATGGTCAGCGGGATCAGCTTTTCGGGAAAGTGATAAGGGCCGTAATTGTTCGAGCAGTTCGTCAGGCAGACCGGCAGTCCGTAGGTGTGATACCAGGCCCGCACCAGATGATCGGACGATGCCTTCGAGGCCGCGTAGGGCGAGTTCGGCTGGTAGGGCGAGGTTTCTTCGAACAACCCGGTCGGGCCGAGCGAGCCGAATACTTCGTCGGTCGAAACATGATGGAAGCGGAAATCGGCTTTGCGCCCTTCGGGTAGCGAGCGCCAATGCGCCAGCGCGGCCTGCAGCAGCGCGTAGGTGCCGACGATGTTGGTCTGAATGAACTCGCCGGGTCCGTCGATCGAGCGATCGACGTGACTTTCGGCCGCCAGATGCATGACGACGTCAGGGGCGTAGTCGGCCATGATCCTGGCGATCGCCGGCGCATCGGCGATGTCGGCCTGAACGAAATGGTAGCGCGAGTTGTTCGCGACCGGCGCCAGCGAGTCGAGATTGCCCGCATAGGTCAGCTTGTCGACCACCAAGACGTCGTGCTCGGTGTGGTCGATCAGTCTCCGAACCAGCGCCGAGCCGATGAAGCCGGCGCCTCCGGTCACCAGGTATCGTCGGTTCATACGCGACCGTCGCCTTTACGCCCGTATTGGCGCAGGACTTATCGCAACTGCGGGATGACAGCGCAAGGGGCGGCGGGATGCGGGTGTCGTCGCGCTTCAGATGGTCTGATTATAGGCGCCGACTTCGGGATGCTGGCGCAGCACGACGTTCACGGCTTCGAACATGTCGTGCATGCGGGCTTCCGACACCGGGCTCTCGACCACCACGACCAGCTCGGGCTTGTTGGACGAGGCTCGGACCAGGCCCCAGCTGCCGTCCTCGCAGGTGACGCGTACGCCATTGACGGTGACCAGATCGCGGATCGGCTGGCCGGCGACCTTGTCGCCGTTCTTCTGCGCGGTTTCGAAGTGCTTCACCACCTCGTCGATGACGCGGTACTTCACCTCGTCGGCGCAATGCGGTGACATGGTCGGGGACGACCAGGTCTTGGGCAGCGCGTTCTTGAGGTCCGACATCGATTTTCCGGGTGCGCGGTCGAGCATCTCGCAGATCGCGATCGCCGAGACGAGGCCGTCGTCATAGCCGCGGCCGGGCGGGACGTTGAAGAAGAAATGGCCGGACTTCTCGAAGCCGGCGAGCGCCTTCAACTCGTTGGTGCGGCGCTTCATGTAGGAATGGCCGGTCTTCCAATATTCGGTCTTGGCGCCCTGCTGTTGCAGCACCGGATCCGTGGCGAACAGGCCGGTGGATTTGACGTCGACGACGAACAGCGCATCGGGCGTGATCGCCGACATGTCACGCGCCAGCATGACGCCGACCTTGTCGGCGAAGATTTCCTCGCCGGTGTTGTCGACCACGCCGCAGCGGTCGCCGTCGCCATCGAAGCCGAGGCCGAGATCGGCCTTGTGCTGCAGCACCGCGTCGCGGATGGCGTGCAGCATCTCCATGTCTTCGGGATTGGGATTGTATTTGGGGAAAGTGTAATCGAGCTCGGTGTCGAGCGGGATCACTTCGCAGCCGATCGCTTCCATCACCTGCGGGGCGAACGCGCCGGCGGTACCGTTTCCGCAGGCGACCACGACCTTGAGTTTGCGCTTGATCTTGGCGTGCTTGGTCAGATCGGCGATGTAGCGTGCCGGATAGTTCTGGTGGAACACGTAGCTGCCGGCGCCATTCACGAACTGCGCGCCGAGCACGATCTCCTTCAGCCGCGTCATCTCGTCCGGGCCGAAGGTGAGCGGCCGGTTGGCGCCCATCTTGACGCCGGTCCAGCCGTTGTCGTTATGCGAGGCGGTGACCATCGCGACGCACGGCACGTCGAGGTCGAATTGCGCGAAATACGCCATCGGCGTCACCGCGAGACCAATGTCGTGGACCTTGCAGCCCGACGCCATCAGGCCGGCGATCAGTGCGTATTTGATCGACGCCGAGTAACCGCGAAAATCATGCCCGGTGACGATCTCCTGGCTCTGGCCGAGCTCCTTGATCAGCGTGCCGAGCCCCATGCCCAGCGCCTGCACGCCCATCAGGTTGATCTCCTGGCCGAACAGCCAGCGCGCGTCGTATTCGCGGAAGCCGGTGGGCTTCACCATCGGTTCGGATTCGTAGGCGTAGGTGTTGGGCGCGAGAGAGGGCTTGGGGGTCGGGAACATCGGGATCAGACCTCTGGGCGACTGCGCGCCCAAGGCGACGCATTAGGGGCGGGCACTCAAATCAGGTGCGGCGATAGTCGTCGTCGAACCGGATGATGTCGTCTTCGCCGAGATAGCTGCCGGTCTGTACCTCGATCAGCTCGAGCATGATCTTGCCGGGGTTCTCGAGCCGGTGCGTCGCGCCGATCGGGATGTAGATCGACTCGTTCTCGTGGATCGTCTTCACCAGCTCGTTGACGGTGACCTGAGCGGTGCCGCGCACCACGATCCAGTGTTCCGAGCGATGATGATGCTTCTGCAACGACAGTCGCTCGCCGGGCTTGACGATGATGCGCTTGACCTGGTGGCGGTCGCCATTGTCGAGCGACTGATAGGAGCCCCAAGGGCGGTGAACGCTGATATGCTCCTCGGTGACCCCGGGAGCCACCGATTTCAATTTGGCGACGAGATTCTTCATGCCCCCGCCGGCGTCCTGGCGCGACACCAGGATGGCGTCCTGAGTGGCGACCACTACCAGATCGTCGACGCCCTGCAGCGCGACCAGTGCCCTGTCGGTGCTGACGCTGCAGTTGCGCGCCTGCTCGAACACCGCCTGGCCATGCGAGGCGTTACCGTTGGCATCCTTGTCGGACAACTCCCACACGGCGCGCCACGAACCGACGTCGGACCAGCCAATGGACACCGCTACCACCGACGCCCTCTTGGTCTTCTCCATCACCGCGTAGTCGATCGAGATCGGCTTTGCCTCGCGGAAGGATGCGAGATCCAAGACGTTGAAGTCGAGATCGCGGGTGGCGTTGCTGATCGCGGCCTCGATCATCGCCAGACTGTCCGGGTCGACCGCTCGGTACTCTTCGAGCAGCGTCGAGGCGCTGAACATGAAGTTTCCGCTGTTCCAGAGATAGCCCTCTGCAACGTAGCGTTGGGCTGTCTCGGCGTCGGGCTTCTCGACGAAGCGCTCGACCGCGCGTACCTCACCGCCGTCGGCGGGCATGATGTAGCCGTATTCGACCGAGGGGCTTTCCGGCGTCACGCCGAAGGTGACGATGCGGCCTGCTTGGGCGGCCTCGAGAGCCTGGCGGCAGGCGGCGAGGAACGCGGCGTCGTCGGTGATCACGTGGTCCGCGGCAAGCGCGAGCAAAATGGCATCGGAATTGCGACGGGCCGCGAAACTAGCCCCTGCGGCGATGGCTGGACCGGAGTCGCGCTTGACCGGTTCGAGCAGGACGTCGGCGTCGATGCCGACCTCCGCGAGTTGCTCGCGGACCATAAAGCGGTACGCAATGTTGGTGATCACGATCGGGCGGTCGAACAGCTCTGGATCGGAAACCCGCCGCAACGTGTCCTGGAACGTGGAGCGATCACCGAACAGCGGCAAAAACTGCTTAGGACGTCCCTCGCGCGAAGCCGGCCAAAGCCGCGTACCCGCACCGCCGCACATGATCAGCGGAATAATTCGCACCATCGCCCCCTGTTTTTGTCGCGCTTCCGTAGCATGGCCGGGTCCGGCGGGCAATTTGCCGCTTCAGGACGATGGAGGCGGGGGGCCCCTCCGGGGCAGTCGTAGCCGAGCGGCGTCTCAGATGCGCCCGAACAGGCACCCGACGAAAAGCCCGATGTTCTCGACGGCTGTCTGCCGGTGAACGCCGGACTTCCACAGATAGTACAGCCGCTGCGGCAGCTTCGCGTGCCGGGCCGCCATGAAGTAGTTCAGGCACTCGGCGTTCTCGGGTCGCAGTTGCGGCCGCAGGCTCGCCAGCATGCGGGTGTTGATCTCGTTCCAGCCCTTGAGCCGGCCGCCGGCGAATTGCGATAACCGCGCCAACCGGGATCGAAAGCCGACATTGGCGCCGACCACGTTTTGGCCGTGCTGGCGATATTTGAGGCTCGGATGCGGATCGTACGTGACCGTCCCGCCGACGCCGGTCACCACCTGATAGGCCCACCAATCGTGCGACACGATCGCGACGTCGTCCGGGGTCGCCCGCATTGTCGCCAGCGCCGCGCGATTGAACACCATGGTATTGCCGCCGCCGATGTTCTGGATCATCGCATTGCGGAAGTCTGGTTGCCGCACGAACAGCGGCGACAGCCCGGTGCTGCGGCCGGAGCGGTCGGTCAGTTCGGTGCGGGTGAAGTACAAGGCCGGGGTGGCGGCATCGCAGCTCTGCAGCCAGGCGACGGCGCGCGCGAGCTTGTCGGCATACCAGACGTCGTCCTGGTCGCTGAACGCGAAGTAATCGGCGGTGTCGTCGGCGGCGCGCACCAGCGCGGCGAAATTCTGCCAGAAGCCGAGCTTCGGACCTTGGCGCACCTTGACGGGCTGCGGCACGCGCTTTGCAAATTCATCGATGATCTGCAGGGTCCGGTCGCTCGAGCCGTCGTCGGAGACCAAGAGGCTCCATGTTGAATAAGTCTGGTCGGCGTAGGACTGCAGCTGCTCGGCGATGAACTCGGCGCCGTTGCGCGTCGCAAGCAGGATCTCGACCCGGGGGCTGCTCGATGGCAATTCGCGTTCCTATTCCGCTGCGGCGATCTTGGCGTTCAGACCGGGCGTGCCTCGTGTTCGCCGCCCCATGTGAGGTCCGCATAGACCGTCTTGGCGACACCGTCCATTGAGCCGAAGGCGCGGGTCTGGTTGTCCGACACCAGCAGATTACGCTGGTCGCCTTGCCGGAACGTGCCGCTGCGCGGCCATTGATCGACGCCGTAGACATTGCCGTCGGCGCCCACCACCACGACCTCGAGGCCGCGCCGCATCACCTGCCGGGTGAGACTGTCGGGGCCGCTTTCGAACAGGTAGGAGTCGATCTTGGTGACGATGGCGCCGGGGTTGGCGTCGAGAAACATGCGCCGGTCGATGACGAAGCCGTTGGTCCGGATGTGGACGTTGGGAAAATCCTGAATGTGATTGAGGAATTCGTGGCCGCCACCGGGCTGCAGTTCCTTGGCCCAGTAGGCTTCGAATTCGGGATCGACGACGCGGTCGGGGTCTCTGCTCTGAATGCCGGCGGCGAAATAGGTGACAATTCGCGTCAACAGCTTCTGCACCAGCGCCTTCGGCAGCAGCTTGCGCAGCGTCCTGAACACCCGCCTTGCCGCGGCCGGCAGCGGCAGGATGTGATTGCGGAAGCGCCACCAGCCTTCGTTGACCCGGCGCATGCTGCTGTGAAGGCTCTCGTAGGAGCCGGTGGCGCCGGCGATCCCGACGCCGGGGCGGGACATCGCGGCGTCGAGCTTGCGTAGCCAGTCGTCGGCGAGGATTTCCGAGAACGTGTTGAAGAACGCCACGCGCTGATGCGGCAGCTTCTGCGCCGCCGCCGCATAGGCGTTGATATCGAAGCCGTCGTCGGAGACGGAGATGATGTGGGCGTTCAGTGCGGCGAGCTGCTTGTCCTGCGGGGTCGGCGCGTCGGGAAAGCCCTTTCTGACGACCACCAGATCGTGCGCGCAGCCAGCCGGATGCTTGCGGTAGGAGGCGATGAAAGCCGCAAGCGGTTTGGGGCCTTCGGCGAACCGCGCGAGATATACCACCGCGAGCTGGTTGTTGAACTGCGCCTCGTGCATGGGATGTTCCGGTCGGCCTTCGAGGTCGTTCCGGTCTGCCGCACCGGAGGTCCTCTGCAACAGCCTCTGTCTAATCCTGCGCCAGCGCCTACTTCCGCACCAGCCTGGCGATCCGGCGTAGCCAGCCGACGACGACCGCCGTGGGCTTGGCCATCGCCGCGTCGCGCTGGCTGAGAGCCTGGTGCAAATCCTGGGTCAGCTCCGATGACCGGCGCTCGAGTTCGACGAGCATCTTCTGGCAGCGGTTGTACTCGTCCTCGCTTCGCTGGCGGGCTCGCTGGGCCTCGGCCGCCTCCTGGCGGGCACGCTGCGCGGCTTCCTTCAGTTTGAGGTCGATCGAGCGCGCCGCAACCTCGCTGAGGATCCAGGAGCTGACCAGACTGGACGGCGCGTTGATGATGAATTCGGTGGGATCGTTCACTGCAGCGAGCTGCCCGCTGAGCACGTGACGATAAGGACCCTTCTTGTCCTGTGCGAGCTTCTCCACCACGGCGACGGAATCGTAGAACGAGATCCGCGCAATCTGCCGGCCGAACTCTTGAAGCTCGCTCTTCTCGTCCGCGCTCAAATTCTCGCTTTTGTCGATGTAGTCGGCGTTGACCGCGTCGACCAGACCCTTGAAGTACTCGATCGACGAGGTCTTCAGGCGTAGTCCGCCCTCGTGCGATTTCCAGTAGCTGGCATGGAGGTCTTCGATGATGAACTTGCCGCCCGGTGCCAATCTTGGAAACAGCCGGCGGAACGTCGCGATGATGTCGCTCGAAGTGTGAGAGCCGTCGTCTACAATGACGTCGAACGGCTCGCCGCCGATCAGACTGTCGACCCGATCGGTATCGTTAATGTCGGCGACATGGGCCCGGACATTGCCTTCGAACGTCAGATTGCCCACCAAGGGGTCGATATCGACGCCCACGATATGCGATCCGGCCGGCAGGTATTTCGACCAGACTTCGAGCGAGCCACCGTTCTGGACGCCGACCTCGAGCAACCGCACGGGTGTGCCGGAATCGACGTAGCGCGCCAGTTCACCGGCATAGATGGGAAAATACTGCTCCCACTTGTCGGTCAGCTTGCCATCGTGGGCGAGAAATATCTCCGCCAAGCGATTTTTGGTGGTCGGCGGAGTGTTCATCGGACGGTCACGGATACCTGCCAGGGGGGTGGCGAAGCGTATGCCACCAAACCCGGTGATGAGACAACTGGTAAATCTTTTGCTGCGATTCCGTGATTTTAGGAATTGATGTGTGGTCTTCGATGAGGCATGACGGCTCGGGGTTCGGTGCGGCGCTGCCTCGGCGCCGGGCTGTTTGAATGCCCGACCACCGGACGGCGGCGTTTGTTGTTCGATCCGACGATTGTTGCCTTCGAATGGAAACCGGAAGAAAATCCATGAAAGCTGTCATTTTGGCTGGTGGTCTCGGGACTCGCTTGTCCGAAGAAACCTCCGCCCGGCCGAAGCCGCTGGTCGAGATCGGTGGTCGGCCGATCATCTGGCACATCATGAAGATTTTCTCGTCCTATGGGGTGAACGAGTTCGTCATCTGCCTCGGCTACAAGGGCTATCTGCTGAAGGAATTCTTCGTCAACTACAGCCTGCATCTGAGCGACGTCACCGTCGATGTCGGTCGCGGCGTGGTCGACGTACATCGCCGGCGCGCCGAGGATTGGAAGGTGCTGCTGATCGAAACCGGCCTCAACACCATGACCGGCGGCCGCCTCAAGCGCGTTCAGGAATATCTCGGCGATGATGACTTCTTCCTCACTTACGGCGACGGTGTCGCCGACATCGACATCGGCAAATTGCTGAGCTTCCACAAGTCCGAAGGCCGTCTCGCGACCGTGACGGCGGTCACACCTCCGGGCCGCTTCGGTGCCTTGGAACTCGACGGCAACGCGGTGTCGCATTTCATCGAGAAGCCGGCCGGCGATGGCGCCAGCATCAATGGCGGGTTCTTCGTGCTGTCGCCCAAGGTCATCGATTACATCGACGGCGATGAGACGATCTGGGAACGCGAGCCGATGGAACGTCTCGCGCGCGACGGCCAATTGTCCGCCTATCATCATCGCGGCTTCTGGCAGGCGATGGATACGCTCCGCGACAAGAACCAGCTCGAGGCGATGTGGGCGGGCGGCAATCCTCCGTGGAGGATGTGGTGACTGCCGATGCCGCTTGCTGGAACGGCCGCTCTGTCCTGATCACGGGGAACACCGGTTTCAAGGGTGGATGGTTGGCGCTTTGGCTGTCCTCTCTGGGCGCCAAGGTCACCGGATTGTCGCTACCGCCGGATCAGGATCCGAGCGGCAACACCGCGGCCGGCCTTCAGGACGAATCCAACACGCGATATCTCGACATTCGCGACGCGGCCGCGGTCGATGCCTGTATTGCGGCGGTCAAGCCGAGCGTCGTGTTCCACATGGCGGCGCAGTCGCTGGTCCGCCCGTCCTATGAGGATCCGATCGGGACCTACGCGACCAACGTGATGGGCACCGTGCACGTCCTCGACGCCGTCCGGCGCCACGGTAACACCGATGCGGTCGTGGTGGTAACGAGCGACAAATGCTACGAAAATCGCGAATGGTACTGGGCCTATCGCGAGGACGAAGCGATGGGCGGTTACGACCCGTACAGCAGTTCCAAGGGCTGTGCTGAACTGGTCACCAGTGCATATCGCCGGTCTTTCTTCACCGGCAAGCCTGGCAAGGTCTGCCGTGTCGCCAGCGCGCGCGCCGGCAACGTGATCGGCGGCGGCGATTGGTCGGTGGATCGGCTGGTTCCGGACATGATCCGATCGCTATCGCGCGGTGCGTCGGTGGAGATCAGGAGTCCGCACGCGATCCGGCCGTGGCAGCATGTGCTGGAACCGCTGAGTGGCTACGTCCGCCTCGCCGAGCAGCTTGTCTCGGACGGCGGCGATCTCTATGCAGAGGGCTGGAATTTTGGGCCGGCGGACGAAGACTGTCGGCCGGTGTCTTACTTGGTGAAGTATTTGACCGAGGCCTGGGGAGAGGGCGCCCAGTGGCATTTGGCCGACAAGCCGCAGCCGCACGAAGCCAGCTTCCTGAAGGTGGATTCTTCGAAGGCGCGCTTCCGCCTGAAATGGGATCGCCGGCTCGGACTGGATGCGGGGCTCGACTGGACGGTCGAGTGGTATCGCCGCCAGCTCGCCGGCGAGAGTGCAAAACAGCTCACCCTTGAGCAGATCAAACGTTACGAGCAGCAAGGAATGCAAGCGTGAAGACCGGAACTTGTCGCTCGTGCGGCACCCCGTTGGAACATAGCTTCGTCGATCTCGGGCTCAGCCCGCTGGCGAATTCCTACGTGCCGGCCGAGCGCGCGCACAGCGGCGAGATGATGTTTCCGCTGCACGCCTTCGTGTGCGAGAAGTGCTTCCTGGTGCAGCTCGAAGAGTTCGAGTCGCCCGAGCACATCTTTTCCGACTACGCTTACTTCTCGTCCTATTCGACCAGCTGGCTGCGTCACGCCGAGGCCTATGCGGCGGCGATGACCGCGCGCTTCGGCCTCGACGGTTCCAGCAAGGTCGTCGAGATCGCCAGCAACGACGGCTATCTGCTGCAGTACTTCGTCGGCCGCGGCGTGCCGGTCCTCGGCATCGAGCCGGCGGCGAACGTCGCCAAGGTCGCGGTCGAGCGCGGCGTGGCGACCGAGGTGGCGTTCTTCGGAGAGAAGACGGCGCAGCGGATGCGCGAGGCGGGGCACGCCGCCGACCTGATGGCCGCCAACAACGTGCTGGCGCACGTGCCGGACATTCTCGACTTCGTCGCCGGCTTCCGTGTTCTGCTCAAGCCCGAGGGTGCCGCGACCTTCGAGTTCCCGCACCTGCTGCAGATGATGCAGCATTCGCAGTTCGACACGATCTATCACGAACACTTCTCGTATCTGTCGCTCGGTGCGGTGGACTACGTGCTGCGCAAGAACCAATTGCGGGTGTTCGACGTCGAGCAGCTTCCGACCCACGGCGGCTCGCTGCGGGTGTTCGTCTGCCACGACGGCGCCAAGCATCAGGCGAGTCCTGCGGTCAAGAGCGTGCTCGATGCCGAGCGCGCCGCGGGTCTCACCAGCCTCGATGGCTACAAGAACTTCGCCAAGACCGCGATCGACATCAAATGCGGCGCGCTGGAGTTTCTGATCGACGCCTACCGCCGCGGCAAGAAGTCGCCGGTACGC
>NZ_BADD01000477.1 GCF_000333455.1 Rhodopseudomonas sp. B29 | reverse complement strand
GAACAACAGCAGGCCTGTTCCGACGACGCGATGCGGCTGTGCGGCAACTATGTGCCGGACGTCGATCGCATCACCGCCTGCATGATCCAGCGCAAGCAGTATCTGTCGCCGGCATGCCGCGCGCAGTTCGGGCCGCCGGAACAGGAGGCGCGAAGCGCGCCGACGGACATCAGGCCGCATCGGCACAAGCCGAGGCGGCGGGACGACGACTAACCGGTCGGCGATCCAGCGATGTGGCGCTTCGATCAGGACACAGCAATGCCGCGGCATGGTGTCGCTCCTGATCGAGCAGTGGCGCACTATCTCTTCCGCGACTGACTTGTTCATCTCGGGAGCCGCCCACGTGGCCGAACTGAATCATCGCGACGAACTCGACCGCCACATGGCGTGGTTCGAGTCCAAGCTGCCCGAGCGGCCGGCGCATTTCGTCTCCTGGCTGCGGCGACCGTCGTCGAAGTACGTCCGGTTGCCGCTCGGCGTAGCGCTCGTCGGCGGTGGCGTGCTGAGCTTTCTGCCGGTGCTCGGGTTGTGGATGCTGCCGCTCGGCATGATCCTGATCGCGCAGGATGTGCCTGCCCTGGAAAAGCCAACGGCGCGAACGCTCGGATGGCTGGAGCGCAAATGGATCGCGCGGCAGCGCGGCAAAGGTCGCGATCCGAATCCGGATGGCACGGAGGATGATGCGGGCCCAGTCGCTGTAATCGACACGTCATCATCGGTAGCGCACGACAAGCAAGCCGATGCGGGGCTGCAGCAGGCCCGATTACGACCGCGGCGGCGCGCTTAGGTGGTCACTATCAGCCGCGATTGTTCATTTTCGCATCAGATAGTGTGACTCAAAAGCCAACTCGTCGCGGTAATCGCGCTCGGGGCGATTTGATTTGCAAATTTTTCTTTCGCGAATCAACGCGCTGATTCACTTTTGCGCGAAGGTCAACCGGAGGCCATCGGATGAACGTCATCGTATTTGCTTCGCGTAAGGGTGGGGCGGGGAAAAGTACCCTGGCTGCGCACCTTGCTGCTCATGTGCACAAGTCTTCGAAGCCGTGCCTGCTGATCGATGCCGATCCACAGGGGTCGCTGACGCTGTGGCACAAGCTGCGCGGCACCGACGAGCCGGCGCTGCGCACCGCCTCGCGCGCCGTCGGCGAGATCATTGCCCAGGCCAAGCGCGACGGCATCGAGTGGGTGTTCATCGACACGCCACCGAACGTGTCGGCTGTCGTCGACGACGCCATCCGCAACGCCACGATGGTGATTATTCCGGCACGCCCGGGCGTGTTCGACGTCAACGCCGTTCAGGATACGATCCAGACCTGCCGCACTCATCGCAAGCCTTATGCGGTGGTGCTCAACGGCGCGCCGGCGCTGCGCGATGAAGTCGAGAGCCGCATCGTCACCATCGCCCGTGAAGCGCTGGCGAAGTTCAAGGCCCCGGTGTGGGGCGGCCAGATCACCAACCGCGCCGACCTGCTGATGGCGCTCGGCGAGGGCCAGGGTGCGCGCGAATACGCGGCCGAAGGTCGTGCGGCCTACGAGATCGGACGGTTGTGGGCGGCGATCGAGCGCTCGATCAAGGCGATCCGTGGCACGGCGTCGGCCGGCGGCGCGATGCACAAGCAGGCCGCCTGACGTAGCGCCCAACCGCCCGCCCGACACTTCGCGTTGTTCAGCCGAGCCCAAAGCTCGGCTGTCGCATTTCAGCCTGTCTCGACAACGCAAAAAGAAACCGGGCTCACCAGGAGCCCGGCTCAAAGGTTGTGGCCCGGTGGGCCGACACAATCACCTTCCAAGAGGGATGACTGAGCAGCCCCGCAGCAGGAGGAGGGGGACACAAGCAGCGCGACCGCTCAGCGTGTGAACAGTTGAGCTCCGATCCCGACCCGAGGCAACCAGTTGGCCCGCATGTCAGTCATGCGATGGTCTAATTGCAGAGCTGACTGCGCCCAGAGCGGGGCAGCTCAACTCGGCCAGCGCTGCGCCTTGTTGACGACGAAATCGCGGAACACCTGCACGCGCGCCACGGTCTTCAACTCTTTCGGGTAGACAAAGTAGGTGTCTAGCTGGAT
>NZ_BADD01000478.1 GCF_000333455.1 Rhodopseudomonas sp. B29 | reverse complement strand
TATCCGCCCTACGGTCGCCGAGCTATGATTTGCCTCACACCCGCGCCGCCGCATGGCCGAACACCACCTCGATCAGCGTCCCTGATTGCGGGGCGCTCTTGATGTGAAATTGGGCGCGGTTGGCTTCGACGAGGGCCTTGGTCAGCGACAGGCTGACGCCGGATTCGTCGGTGTGGTCGCTCGGGGCGGCGGAGCGGAATGGCTGCAGCGCGGCGGCGATCTCGTCGTCGCCGAGTTTGTGACCGGTGTCGCGGACGCGCAGCACCACCTCGCCGAAATCGCTTACCGCGGTCGAGACGATCACTTGGCCGCCCGACTTTGCGAGTTGGATCGAGGTGCCGATCAGGTTGGTGACGATCTGGCGCAGCGCCGTGGGGTCGGCGACGACCTGCGGCAGCGCGTGGGCCAGCGACGAGCGGATGATGATGCGCTCACGATTGGCGCGCGGCTGCATCGCGGCGACGCAGTGCTCGACGAGGTCGTTGAGATTCTGGCTTTCGAACGACAGGTCGATGTGGCCGGTCTCGATCCGCGACAGATCGAGCATGTCGTTGACGATGCCGATGACGCGCTCGCCCGAGGCGCGGATGTCGCGCAAGTAATCGGTGTAGCGCTCGTTGCCGAGCGCGCCGAAGCGTTGTTCGATCATCACCTCGGCGAAGCCGATGATGGCGTTGATCGGCGTGCGTATCTCGTGGCTGAGCCGCGCCAGCACGTCGGTCTTGGCGCCGGCGGCGCGATCGGCGAGGCGGCGCACCTGCGCCAGCTCGTTCTCGATGCGCCGTGCCGGGGCGAGATCGCGGAACACCGCGAAGAAATTCGGGCCGTCGGCGCGGGTGCGGCCGATCGTCATGGTCAGCGGAAACACGCCGCCGTCGCGGACGCGGCCGAGTGCTTCGAGGCCGTGGTCGAGCAGGCTGTCGGCATCGCCGCGGCCGACGCTGGCGAGATAATCGCGCACCGCGCTCTGGCTCTCCGGCGCGAACAGATCAGTCAGGTTGCGGGTGACGAGCTCGTCGCCGCCGCAGCCGAACAGCGCCTCGGCGCTCCGGTTGCAGGCGCTGATGGCGCCGTCGGCATCGAACATCACGATGCCTTCGGCCGTGGTATCCAAAATGGCGGCCAGCTCTTCGGCATCGACGAGGCCGGCCTGCGGCTCGGGCTCGGCGACCGGCTCGAGCGCGGCCGCGATGTCGTGCGGCGGGGCCACCGGGTCGGGAGAAAAGATCAGCGCCAGCGCCTGCTCGCCGTCCCAGTCGATCGTGAACAGCCGCCCGGCGGCAGCTTCAATCGGTCGCGGGTCGCTCGGCTGGTCCGAAGCGTACGCCGGCGTCGCCGCGATGGTGATAGCGGTGCCGACCTCGGAGGTGCTGCTACTTGCGCCGCCGCCGACCACCGGCTCGACATAGAGCGCGTCGAGGCCGCCGGCCTGTTCCAGCGCGGCGAGGCTGTCGTAACCCATGCGGCCGAGAAACGTCGGATTGGCATAGAGCAGACGGTCGAGCCGATAGATCAGCACGCCGACCGGCATCAGGTCGAGCAGCACGCGATCGCGCGTACTCGAGCCTTGCGCCGGCGGTGTCGGCGGCGTCAGCCATTCGGCTTGCGGCGCGGATGGCTCAGGCTCGGCCTGCGGCAGCGCGGCTTGTGGTTCGGCTGCGGCTTCATGCGTGTCCGCGTCGCCCAACAGGCCGGTGTCGTTCTCGAGACGTGCTGATAGCTGCCGCGCCAGTTCGTTGAAGGCGTTGTTCTCGATCGGCGTCAGCGACGGCACGCGGCCGTCCGGCGTCGGCCGGAACGGCAGCACGTTGGGAGGAGTGTCCACAGCGGTTTCCGATGCAGGTTGATGCGGCGCAAATGTCGCGCTCGGCGAGGTCGTGTCGTTGTCGAGATGCGTAGCCGGCGTGAGATCGGCGGACAGCGCCCGCGGCGGCATCTCTGCCGTGCCGCTGCGGCGCAGTTCGGCAAGCCGGTCCAGCGCGGCGAGATCCCTGCAGACGCCGAAGCCGCGATAGCCGGCGAAATTGCCGTCGCGGTCCTGCACCGGCAGGCCGGATAGTTCGACCGGCAGGCGCTCACCGCTGCCGTCGGCCGGCCACTGCAGGACGATGCCGCTCCAGGTGTGATGCCGCGCGATCGCTTCGGCGAATTTGTCGTCGGGATCGAGATCGAAAGTAGTCCGGATCGCGGCCCATGGTTGGCCGAGCGCGCTCGCGAACCTCGGACCGAGCAGACGAACGAATTCATCCGAGGCGATGTCGAAACGCTGCTCGGCATCCATCCGCCAGACAAAGCGCAGCGGATGACGACGCGGCTCGAGTGGAGGAGGTGGCTCGGGCGGAGCGATTGGCTCCCGCGGAGCTGGGGGGTCGGCGACGTCGTCCGACGCCCCGCGTATGTCGGCTGCCGGCTCGGAGTCGTCGGCCCGCGTAGCAGCGGGCTCTTCCGCAGGCATGGCCGCTTCTGCCGGCTGCTCGTCAGCAACCTCGGCGATGGGCTGTTCTGCCGGTGGCGCGGCGGGCTCGTCGGCGACGGCTTCGATGTAGGGCGACGGCTCGGGATCGATGGCGTCTTCGACGGCGGCGCCGATGCCGGCTTCTTCGGTCGTCTTCGTCTCGGGCTCGCTCGCTACGGCCGGCGCGTCGTCCAGCAACGTGTACTCCGCCGGAGCTTCGCTGAGCGTCGCGGGGGCTTCGTAGTCGGGGATCGCAGCGGCGGGGATTTCGTCGGGCGGCGATGTCTCTGCAGGCGCTGGCGCCGGCTCTTCGGCCGCGTGCTCCGCTGGCTCCGCGGCGGCCGGCTCGCTCGGTGCCTCGTCCGCGACGGGCGAGCGATCGACGGCAGGTTCGAGCCGCGCCACCAGTCCGATATCAGCTCCGTTGCCGACACGCTGCAGCACGACATGGCCGAGCCCGATCGGCGTCTCGGCGCGGCCGGTGCGCAGCGCGTCTTCGCGCGCCTGGTCGAGTCCGGCTTCGGTGAGATTGCGGAAACCCAGCAAAGCCCGCGCGGCATCGTTAGAGCCGAGGAACAGGCCGTCGCGCGCGAACGCCGCGATCGGCGTGTCGATGCCGCTGAGCAAAGCGCGCAGCCGCTCGTGCAGCGGCATCGGCCGGCCGACCGGTTCGGCGGCGGCGATCAGCACGCCCTCAGTGCCGTCATCGAAGGCGAGACGCGAGCAGGCGCAAGTCAACAGCGTGCCGAGCCGGGCGCCGAAGCCCCGCAGCCGCTCCAGCCGCGTCGCGCCACCGGCCGGCAGCCGGCGGGCCAGCTGCGCCACCAGACGGCGGTGCGCATCCGCCGGGCCGAAGCTGCGTCCCGCAAGCTCGGCCGCGTCGGCTGCGCCGAACAGCCGCGCCGCCACCGGATTGGCCCAGAGCACGCGGCTGCCGTCGGTCGACCACAGCCAGACCGGCAGCGACGAGGTCGCGTGCACGGCCAGCCGGGGGTCGTCGAGGCTCGGCAGGCGGGATTGAGGCTTCGTCATCGTCCTTCAGTCGTGGGCACGGGCGCGAGTCGCACTCGGGCAGGGCTGGTCGGCCCGGTCAAGCCGCATGCTTAACAATTCATGAGTATCGCTTTCGGCAGCGCCGAGGTCCACGCTTGCAGCCGCCTCATCCCACGCTCACGCGTGATAACGTTAATTCGGCTGCCCGACAGAACTTCGGCTGCCGGATTGTGGTTGTAGACGCGATCGGCGTGAACGCGCGGTGAAAGGTTGCGGTTGCAAAGGCCATTTGTTGCGTCACGATAGGGCCGACATCCGCCGGTCACACCAGCGATGTGAGTTGCGTATTAGGTTTTCCAAGGCGCGGGCCGCCGCGGCGGCCCATGATGCTGCAACAAGGAGTTGATCATGGACCAGGATGGGCGCGACCATTTCGAAATTCCGAAGGAAATGCGGTCGATGGCCGAAGCGGGCTTCGAGCAGGCCCGCAAGGCGTTCGAGCAGATGCTGTCGAGCGCGCAGCACACCGCCTCGACGATCGAGGATCGCGGCGCCGCAGCCCGGGCCAACGCCAAGGAAATCACCACCCGCGCCGTCGGCTTCGCCGAGCGCAACGTCTCGGCGGCGCTGGATTATGCCCAGCAGCTGGTCCACGCCAAGGATCTCGGCGACGTGCTGCGGCTGCACAGCGAATATGTGCAGGCCCAGATGAAGGCGCTGGCCGAGCAGGCGAGCGAGCTTGGTCAGGTCGTGGCGAAAGCGGCGCAGGACGCCACGCGGCCCAAGGTTTGACACAGAGTTGAGGTACTCCTTGGGGCCTCGGCGCTCTGCCGAGGCTCCGCTGCCCCGCCCGGGCAGGGATGCGACCCGCCGCCCCGCAACAGGCGGACTGGCCCCTGTCTCATTCTTCGGCAATTGCCGACTGAAAATGTGGCAAAGGTCACAAATTTATGTTGCATTGCACAAAATTTGTGATATGGTGTTGATCAGTCGATGGAATTTAAGCCATCGCCGTGATTGCTATTTTGACTGCCCGGCTCGTCGAACGTCCGGCAATTTCTGAAAACCGGTTTTCGCGGGTCACTTCGATACCCCCACCTGACGAAGGATGTACCCATGGCCGATTCGAGCGATCCGTTTTCCACCGTCCTGCCGTTCCAGCTGCCCGAGCAAGTCCGCGCATTCGCCGAAAAGGGCGTGTCGCAGGCCCGCGAGAGCTACAGCAAACTGAAGGACGCGGCCGAGAGCAACAACGAGACCATTGAGGCGGTGTTCACCTCGGCGAGCCGCGGCGCGACCGACTATTCGACCAAGCTGTTCGACTTCGTGAAGACCAACACCGCGGCGAATTTCGACTTCGCCCACAGCCTGTTCGGCGCCAAGACCCTGCCGGAGCTGATGGAGCTGTGGACGTCGCACGCCAAGCACCAGGTCGAGACGCTGACGTCGCAGACCAAGGAGCTGACCGAGCTGACCCAGAAGGTCGCCGCCGACACCGTCGAGCCGATCAAGGCCGGCGCGTCGAAGCTGTTCAAGCCGGCGGCCTGATTTCGGCCCGCACGCGTTCTGAAAGCCCGGGCCTCGCCCGGGCTTTTTTGCGAGTTTTCCCAAGCGGCCCCGACCTTGGTCGCGAGCCTGCCATCAGCGGCGATACCGGTCTTGCCAAAGCCCGGCATTGCACCTAGTTTCCCGCCCGTTCGCGTGGCCCCGCGCCCGCGCCGGATGCAGTTGTAGCTCAGTTGGTTAGAGCGCCTGTCTGTGGAACAGGAGGTCGGTGGTTCGAGCCCACCCAACTGTACCACTCAGCAAGACCCCCATCCTTTTCTGTTGCGAGCGTTCCCGCCCCATCGCGGAACACGCGTGCGCGTGCCGCGTTGCCTGCCGTCAGATGATGGGGACAGAGCCATGCTCGACGGGGATCCAGGCGACCAGGCGATTTCGGTGATGGTCGATATTGCGCGGACCGAGGGGCGCGATCTCAGTCCGGGGCAGCGGCTGGAGCTCGATCATCTGGTGTCCGAGGGCTTCGTCTCGGCGACCCGGGACGGCGATGGTCATCATCGCTATGCGCTCACCGCCAAGGGACAAAGCGCGCTCGATAATCGCGGGGTCGGCGCGAACGAGGCGTAGGTCGAGCTCACCGCGCTGCGCCCGACTTGCGAATCCGTGGCGGCTCACTCAGACTTCCAACCACTCTAGACCTTCAACATCGCTGATGATCGCGACCGGCATCGGGCTTTGTTCAAGATGGAACTAATCCGCTGAAGTTCATGCTGACAAAGGGGGGAACATGCCGAT
>NZ_BADD01000479.1 GCF_000333455.1 Rhodopseudomonas sp. B29 | reverse complement strand
CATTATCCTTCGGATTCCTGGATGCTGCCGGCGTCCGGCAGCATGTAGGAGCACAGATCGATTGTGCCGCGCGTGGCGAAGATAGGTCCGTCGAACCCTTCGCGCACCAGCTTGGGCAGCAGCCCGCAATGGTCGATATGCGCGTGCGTCAACAGCACCGCGTCGATGTCGGCAGGACGGAATGGGAAGGCGCCGTAGTTCAGCTCCTTCAGCGTTTTCTGACCCTGGAACAGTCCGCAATCGACCAGTATGCGCCGGCCTTCAGTCTCGTACAGATAGCAGGAGCCGGTGACGGTGCGCGCGGCGCCGCAGAACCGCAATGAAACGCTCATGCGTGGGTCTCCTGGGGCGATTGTTTGACTTCTTCGGCGAGTGCTTCGACGAACAGATCGTCGAGCACGATGCTGTTGGTGAAATGCGGGACGGTGTGGGTGGAGCGGATACTCCGCAAACCGGCGAAGGCCAGTTCGTTCAGCATGGAGTTTGGAAACAGCGCGTGGGTGATGACGGCATCGACAGATGTCGCGCCGGCGGCGCGCAGCGCCTTCGTACAGGCGATCAGCGTGCCGCCCGAGGAAACGATGTCGTCGACCAACAGCGTCGGGCGGCCGGCGATCAGCGAAGGATCGTCGAAGCTGATCGCGACAGAACGATCACCGCGGCGGATCTTTTGCGCGACGGTTGAGCGTCGATCGATCAGCTTCGCCAGCGCATCCACCCATTGCTGCGACTCGGCGTCGGGACCGACCATGAGGGTGTCGGGATCGAGACTGTCACGGCGAAGCACAGCGGCGATGGCCGGCATCGCCGACAGATCGTCGGCGACGATGCCGGGAAACACCTCGCTCAGAGTAGCGGTGCGATGCAGATGAGCATCGACGGTGATGACGCGGTCAACCAGCGAGGCGAGGAAATTTCCAACCGCCTTCTGGCTGATCGCCTCGCCCGGATGAAACGCCGTGTCCTGGCGCATGTAGCAGAGATAGGGCGCCAGCAGCACCAGCCGGGTGCAGCCGTCACGGCGCAGCGCTTCTGCCGCCAACAGGATGGTGATCAGCTTGTCGTTCGGCTGATCCAGCGGCACATAGAGGATCGCGGTTGCGGTCGTCGGTCCGACCATGACGGAGATCTCGCCGTCGGGAAAACGATGCTGCTTGATCTCGTGCGCCGGCACGCCGAGCCGCGCGGCGAGGCGGGTGGCATCGTCCGCGGCCGACGCCAGATGATGCAGCGCTGCGCTCACGACACCAGCTCCACGTCGACAGGCGTGTGGTGATTGATCGAAAAGCCCGACTCCACCTGCGCGGCAGCCAGCGCCAGATCGAATTCGGAGCGGTCGCTGGCGAAGATCCGGTAGATCGGCTCGCCCTGTTCGACGCGGTCACCGATCTTCTTGAACAGATCGATGCCGGCGCCCTTGGCGACCGGCGCGCCGGCGCTGCGGGCGAGGCGATTGATGCGCAGGCAGTCGATGGCGTTGACGATACCGTCGGCCGGCGCCAGCACGTCGGCGGCGAGGCTGCCGATTTCCGATGGGCAAGGTGAGGGCCCTTGCGCGTCGATGATCTGTTGCATTTTCTTCAGCGCCGCGCCGCTATCGAGTAGCTCCTTGGCACGTGCATAGCCGGTGCCGCCGCGCAAATTGGGATCGTATTCGAGCAGATGCGCGGCGAGCCGCAGCGACTTTTCGCGCAAATCGGCGGGCGCGCCCGGCTCGCTGCCGAGCACCGCCATCACGTCGCGCGCTTCCAGAACCGGGCCGATGCCGCGACCGATCGGCTGGCGGCCGTCGGTGGTGACGACTTCAACCGCGATGCCGTAGTGATCGCCGACGAATTCGAACAGTTTCCGCAGCCGCATCGCCTCGGCGGCGTTCGCCACCTTGGCACTGGGCCCGACAGGGAAGTCGATCAGCAGCCGGGTCGAACCGGCAGCGAGCTTCTTCGACATGATCGAGGCCACCATCTGCTCGGGCGTGTCGAGGCTGAGCGGACGCTCGACCGAGATTAAAATGTCGTCGGCCGGCGACAGATTGACGTGGCCGCCCCAGACGAGACAGCCGCCGCAGGTGTTGACGACCTCTTTCATCTGTTCGACATCGAGATCGACCCGCGCCAGCAGTTCCATCGTATCTGCGGTCCCGGCCGGCGACGTGATCGCGCGCGACGAGGTCTTGGGGATCAGCAGCCCGTGCGCCGCGACGATCGGCACCACCACCATGGTGGTGCGGTTACCCGGAATGCCACCGATGCAATGCTTGTCGGCGACGATCGGATTCTTCCATTTGAGTTGCGTGCCGACCGACGCCATGGCGCCGACCAACGCCAGAAGTTCCTCTGTCGAAGTGAAGCGCGCCGAGCTGATCAGGAACGCCGCGATCTCCATGTCGGAGTAGCGGAAGTGCGCGAGATCATCGACGATGGCGTTGATCTCCGCCGCGTTCAGCGTGCGGCCCTGGATTTTGGCGCGGACCGCGTCGAGGCTGGCTGGGGACCGCGCCGGCGTCACCGTCACCGCGCTGCCGACCGGCTCGCCGAAGCGGCGAAACGCCGGTTCGGATAGGCCGAGTTCGTCCGGCCCGATCACCGCATCGTCGTCGGTGATCATCAGCGTCGCCAGCAGCACCTTGCCGTTGATGCGCAGCTCGACCCGGCTGAAGCCGCGAAACACTTCGGCCCGCAGTGCCCGCGACCGCCGCGAAATCACCGCGACGTTTTCGCGGCCGGTGTCGAGGCTGATGCGGCGGATGGTGAGCGGCGGGCGGGTGAGATCGGGAGTAGTCACGGCGGCGGGACTCCGCGGCGGCGAGGCGCCGACGCTTGGCACGCCGAATGTGTCGCGTCCGACGTGAAGCCGGAGGCTAGGAGCTTGCGCGGCTCCTCCGATTGACCGGCGTCAATCTCCGATGCGGCCTCGGGCCGCAGCTCAGGAGGCCGCGCGGGCGAACTGCTTGCGCAGCAGAGCCATCGGCGTATTCGGCTCGCGTACCAGGCGGAAGCCGAGATGGATCGGCGGCAGGCCTGCCGAACAGCCGCCGGCCTTGGCGTCGCGGATGAAGTCGGTGACGTAGGCGCGGTGCTGGCCCTCGGCGATCCGCACGCCGCAGTTCGAGGTGTGGTTCAGCGCGCGGCCGTCATCGCCGAGCGCGGTGCGGACGAAGCATGTCGAGGTCCATTCCCAGACGTTGCCGGCGAGATCGAGCAGGCCGCGCTCGTTGGCGCCAAAGCCGCCGAAGCCGCGCAGTGCGGCCGCCGCGCGGTCGATCTCGGACTCGCGTACGTAACGCGCGATCCAGCGCACCGACGGATCGGTGCTGTCGGTGGACAGACCATCGTCCTTGAACCGGCTCGCCGCCGCGTAGGCCCATTCGGCGTCGGTCGGTAGCCGATAGATGACGCCGGTCTTGGCCGAAAGCCACTCCGCATAGGCCGAAGCGTCGTGCCATGATACTTCGATGGCGGGCCGGTCGGCACGGATCGCGGTGCCGGCCGTCATCGCCCGGCAGGCGCCATCGTCGACGCAGAGTTGATAGTCGGCGGCGCTGACCTGATGCAGCATGATGGCTACCGGCCGATCGAACCGCAGCGCCCCCTTCGGGGCCTCGACCTGCCGGCCGCCGCGGGTGAATTCGCCCGACAGCCGATAGCTGATCGCGCCCGGCGCGATCTCGACGATCGCCTGCTGCGCATCCAGCGCCCGGTCGCCGCCGCGATCGATCACCAGCGGTGCGACTGCCAAAGGCGTGGCGAACCCGGCGAGGGCGGCGACGGCGATTTTGAGTTTGAGGGCGAGCAGCATGGGAGTTCAGGAGGTTCGGAGGGATGTTACTCGTTCGGAAATGACCTCACCCCGTCATTGCGAGCGTAGCGAAGCAATCTAGCTAGGTGCACGGAGCTGGATTGCTTCGTCGGCTTCGCCTCCTCGCAATGACGGAGGAGAGGGGGTGCTTAGTTCGACGGCGCGTTCGGGATCGGGCCCGGGGCGCTGACTTGCTTCATCAGGTCGTCGTTCCAGGTGCCGTCGACCTTGAAGTGCGCGGTGGCGCCGAGTTCGACTGCTTCGATCAGGTTGTGGTTGACGTAGGCGTAGACGCCGGGCTGCTTGAAGGTGTAGAGCGCAGCCCCCGCCGAACCTCCGCGGATGAACCAAGTCTCGAGATTGGTCTCCGGCGGGTTGGAGAACTTGCCCGTCTCCCAGACGTAATCGCCGTGGCCGCCGATCAGATGCGGGCGGGTGTCGCGGTTGGCCTGCGAATGCACGATCAGCACGGTCTCGCCGACCTTCGCGGTCATCGCGTTCTTGCCGGTGAGGGCGCCGACACGGCCGTTGAACACTTCGTGCGTCGGGATCAGCTTGCGCATCACCTCGACCGTGTCTGTGTAGGATTCGGCCGGCGAGCCGTAGGTCTTGTATTTGCCGCTTTCGTCCTTCGGCACATACATGTCCTGTTCGCCGATGTAGTAGACGCGGTCGTAGTGCAGCGGTTTGCCGTCACGATCCTTCAGGCCTTCGCGCGGCAGCACCATGATGGCGCCGTTCATGCCGGAGACGACGTGCCAGGGGATCATGTTGCCGCCCGGAGCGCAGTGATAGACGAAGACGCCGGTGCGGTCGGCTTTGAACCGCAGCACCACCTGTTCGCCGGGGTTGATCAGCGTCAGCGCGCCGCCGCCGAGCGCGCCGGTCGAGGCGTGGAAGTCGATATTGTGCGGCATTGTGTTGCTGGCCGGATTGACCAGCGTCAGCTCGACGTAGTCGTTCTGGTGAACCACCATCAGCGGGCCCGGCATCGAGCCGTTGAAAGTCATGGCCTGAAACTTGGTGCCGTCGTCGTCGATCACGACTTCCTTTTCCTGGATCACCATCTTGAATTCGATGACCTTGGGGCCTTCCTTGGTGGCTTGCTGATGCGCGTGCACGAACGGCGGAGCGACCAGGTCGATCTTCTGCCGCGGCAGCTTGCCGATGTCGTCGGCAGCAGCGGCGAACGCCGGCGCAGTGAGCACCAGGGAGGTGAGGGCGGCGCCGAGGAGCGTTTCTCTGCGGGTCATCATGGTGATTAGTCCTACGGTGGTGGTTGGCTTGAAGTTGCCGCCACCATGATCGCAGCGCCGAAATCGAATTTGTCCCAGCACAAGTTCCAGGCTGAATACCTCCTCCGGGATTTTCCGGAGCGGAACAGTCCCAGGCCGGCAAAAACGTTCGTGAGCTTGTCATGCGACAAAGATCGATCGGGTCTGCGCGATCACCTTTTCGGCTCGAGGAGAATCCGATGCCGATTGACCGTTATGTGCTGGTCGAGGACGTGATGCGCGACTATCCGGCGACGATCCGGGTGTTTCTGGATTTTCGGCTCGGCTGCGTCGGCTGCGCGATCGCATCTTTCCACACGCTCGAGGACACCTGCCGTGAACACGGTATCGCCGAGGCGCCGTTCCTGACGGCGCTCCGCGAGGCCGCCGCGCGCGGGAGCGATCAGGAGCTGGTGTCGTCCGGCGCCTGCTCGGCCAGCACCACGAGCTGATGCGGCTCGCGCAGGATGATCTTCTGCCGGCCGCTCTCGATCAGCCCCTTCTGCTCCCAGCCGCTGAGCAGGCGGCTGACCGTATGCAGCGTCGTCCCGGTCATCTGCGCGATGTCCTGGCGGCTGATCGGAAAATCGATGGCGACGCCGCTCTCGACCTTGCGGCCGGCCTGCTTGGCGAGCCGCAGCAGCGCATGGGCAATCCGCTGCTCGACCTGCTGGGTCGACATTTCGACCACGCGGGTGTGGGTTTCCTGCAGCCGCGTGCCGACGGTGCGTAGCGTATTGGTCGCGAGCGCCGGATAGCGCTCGACCAGCCGCGGCCACGCCGCGGACAGCCACGCCAGCACGATCGAGTCGTCGACCGCGGTCGCTGTGGCCGGATAGCGAGCCAGCCCGATCGCCATCGCAACGCCCAGCGTCTCGCCGGGAGCGACGTAGCGCACCACGATCTGCTCGCCCGTCGGCGTCACCTTGCTGGCGCGGACATGGCCGTGCAGCAGCACGAAGAAGGAATGCGCCTCTTCGCCCTGCTCGAACACGGCCGTGTTCTTCGCCACCCGGATCGACCGCGCCTCCTGCAGAATGCCGTCGAGTTCGTCGGCATCGAAGCCGGCGAACAGCGGCAGCTTGGCCACGAGTGAGATGTCGATAGTCGCCATGGGGAGCTCGGGTGGAACAGAGATGCCAATTGAACCAGGATTGTTCGATTGCGCTTGATATCGGTCAAGCAGCCGGTATGTGTGGCATGTAGGGCGGATAAGCGAAGCGTCATCCGCCGTGCAGCGCCTCGGCGGATGACGCCTTCGGCTTATCCGCCCTTGTAATAGCGAAATCGATTATCGTCGGGTGTTCCGAAAGGAATGCTCTGCCGCGGATGGCCATCCGCGGCAGAGCGGCTGGCGATCGGATCGTATCCGCCCTGAGCCGCTCTTGGCTGCCCCGTAGCTTGATCGCGCCAGCACCTTCATCGGACCCGGATGGTTGCCGGAACAAGTTGGTTCGCTTCACAAGGCAGGGGTCGACGAAGATGACGAAGACTAACACAGGGACGGCCGGCATCGATACGGCCAAGGATAAGCTCGACGTAGCCGTTCATGGCCGAGAGCAGCGATGGCGGGTTGCGAATGCTGCGGCGGGATGGCGGCGATTGGCCGTCGATCTGACCGAGGCCGGCGTCACCAAAGTTGGTATCGAAGCCACTGGCGGCTACGAACGCGGCGTGGTCAGGCATTTGCGGGCCGAAGGCTTCGTCGTCCTGGTGCTGCAGCCGATCCAGGTCAAGAACTTCGCCCGGTTGCATCTACGTCGCGCCAAGAACGACGCCCTGGATGCCGTGCTGATCGCTGCCTGCACGGCGCTGCTGGAGCCTCGGTCGATCGAAGCGGACGAAAGACTGACGGATCTGGCGGATCACCTGACGTTCGTCGAGCAGATCGAAGAAGACATCGCCCGGCTCAAGACCCGGCTCGAACATATCGACGAGCCACGGCGGCGGCGGCTGGTCCTGGGTGACATCGATCGGCTGAAGGCGCGACGGCTCGCCGAGCTCGCAAGAATTGCCGGCCAATTGCGCCAACATGCCGATCTGGCGCAGCGTCTCGATCTCGTGCTCAGCGTCCCCGGCATCGGTGAGCGGACGGCACTGGCACTGATCATCCGCATGCCCGAACTCGGCCAAATCAGCCGAGAAAAGGCCGCGGCTCTCGCCGGCCTGGCGCCGTTCGACGATGAAAGCGGCAAGCACAAGGGAGAGCGCCATATCGGCGGCGGCCGAGCCCGCTTACGGCGCTCGCTGTTCGCCGCAGCGCTGCCGGCCTCCTTCCGCTGGAACAAGGCCCTGTGCGCTTTTTACGCCCATCACAGAGCTCGAGGCCATGCACACAACTACGTCCTCGTCGCCTGTGCTCGCAAGCTTCTCATCTACGCCAACACCGTCGTCCAGCGCGGCTCCCCATGGGTGGAAAACCCTATCGCGCTTTAATGGTTGCTACGGCTCTCGCTCCCCGAATGTCCCTGTCTCCACTCGATCCCCCGCCCAGTCGATTGGATAGATGCCGGCTCTAACGTCGCGATGGAACGATGAGTAAGGCCAGTCCTGAACTCTTGTCACCAGCCCATGTTTCACCGGGTTGATGTTGCAATAGTCGATGTGCCGCGCATAGTCCTCGTCGTCGCGGATCAGGTGCTCCCAGAAACGGCGTTGCCAGACACCTCGCTCGCGGCGTGCTTGCCTGACTGGATCAAGCGGCTCGGTGAATGGCAGCGCCTTGGTAAAATGCTTCTTGATCGCCCGCCATCGGGACGAGAAGTCAGCGTCGCGCTCAGGCAGCGTCCAAACGGCATGAAGATGGTCGGGTAGTACGACCATGGCGTCGATGTGAAATGGACGTGCCTCCCGCGTCGTGCGGATTGCTTGACGCAGAAGCTCGATGTGATCAATCAGCAGTCGGCGACGACGATCGTGCAGGTTGACGGTGAAGAACCAGCAGCCTCCCGCAACCCGTGCGCGACGATAATTCGGCATCCGATCACCGTAGGGCGGATAAGCGAAGGCGTCATCCGCCACTCGGCA
>NZ_BADD01000480.1 GCF_000333455.1 Rhodopseudomonas sp. B29 | reverse complement strand
ATGATCGGCGGCCATTCGTGGCCGTGAATGACGTCGATTCCCCGATGCCTCACCAACCGGCTGATGATTCCGCAAACCTTCGGTGACGGCCGCCCACGGCGGAAGGGTATCTCGACATGTTCCAGCCCCAGCTTGTGGACCCGTTCGACGAGCGGACCGGGTTCGGACAGGACGATGACCTCGTGGCCCCGGTCGCGGACCGCCCCCGCCAGTTGAATGGCGTTGATTTGCGATCCACCGAATTCCATCGAATGCGGATAATGCAGAACCTTCATTATCAGTCGCTCCATGGCAACGGCGATCAGGCCCCTGATTTCAGGGGCGGCCTCGTATGACCGGGCAGCAAGCCGGGAAGCCACCGACCCGGATGGTTCTTAACGAAGAAAAATATTTAAATCTAAACAGCTTGTATATAGAACCGATTTATTATATTTAAAACTATTAATTTAATTAACCGGGGCACCGGGTCTCGGGCCGGTGGGCCGATCCGCGAACAGGGATAATCGGGCTGATGCAAGCGGCTTTTGACGTCTCCACGCTACCTGCCTTGCAATCGAGTCCTCGCAGCGGACGGCTGAGTATTTTGGTGGCGCTGGCGAGCTACGGCAGGTCGAACGATCACCACCTCGAGCGGTTGATCCGTGAATATCAGTCGATGGCGTTCGATGTCGACGTCGTCGTCCTGTCGAACGTCGCCAAGACGCTCGGGCCGGGAGTTGAATGCAGGATCGGTCTCCCGAGCAAAGACCCGTGGTCGCTTCCGTTCGCGCACAAGCCGTTGTTCGCGGAGCGTGCCGATCGGTACGACCTGTTCATTTATTCTGAAGATGACATTCTCATCACCGAAGCGCAGTTGCGCGCTTTTCTCGACGTCACCAAGGCTCTGAACGACGACGAAGTCGCCGGCTTCGTCCGCATGGAAAGAAACTCGGATGGCGCCATTAGCTATCCAGACATGCACGACGAATTTCACTGGGACGCCGGCTCACTGCGATCGAGGTCAAAATACGTTCTTGCGACACTAACCAACGAGCATGCGGCGTGCTACGTTCTCACGCAACATCAGCTCCGAAAGGCGATCGATTCCGGGGGGTTCTTGGTCGAGCCGTATCAGTGGAAGCACGATTTGCTGTGCACGGCGGCGACCGATCCCTACATCCGATGTGGGCTCACGAAGCTCATTCCGATTTCGCATTTCGAAGACTTTGCCGTCCATCATCTGTCCAACAAATATGCGGGGAAGGTGGGAGTCGACGAAGCGGAAATGCGCTCGCAGGTCGACACGATGCTGAAACTGGCCGTGGACAACTCTGCGCCGAAACCGCTGCTGAGTAGCGGGACCAATCTCTGGCGGCGAATGTTTTCGAAGGAATATTACGAGCCGGTGAATCAGGATGTGCTTTCGGTTCTCCCCCCTGAGACGTGTAGCGTGCTCTCAGTTGGCTGCGGCTCGGGCGAGACAGAATGCGCCCTGGCGCAAAAAGGCTTGCGGGTCGTCGCCGTGCCGCTTGATCCGGTCGTAGCCGGAACTGCCGCATCGAAGGGTGTCGAGATGGTGTTCGGCGATCTTCGTGTCGCAGCGGCGAAGCTGCAAGGTCAGACGTTCGACTGCATCCTCGTCCTGAACATGCTGCACCTCTTCGCCGACCCGGTCGAGGCCCTATCTCTGCTCCGTGGCGCCATGAGTGAGAGGTCGGTCATGATCATTCAGACCCCGAACATGCGGTCAGTTCCTGAACTGTGGCGAAGGCTGCGTTATTCTGATCGCTATCGCGGCCTTGGTAGCTTCAATCAATCCGGCGTGCACGTCACCAGTCCCCGGAAAGTGCGCGATTGGTGCCGGAGGTCCGGACTGACGCTCGACCGTATGATCGGGATTGTCCATCAGCGAGCGCGTTTCCTGCGCGGCCGTGCCGATTTTGCCGAGCTGATTTTCTCGCCGAGCTTCATCAGTATCGCGAAGATGGCCCGCTCAGGCACCAATTCGTCCGTCAATTCCTCGGTGATGGGACGCATCCCGTCGTCGAATCTGCTCTTCGTTGCCGTCGAGCCGCTGACCTTGGACAAGGCAAATGATCCAATCGTATCCCTCCTGTAAGGGCGCAACTCGGCGGATCGCGTTCACAACGGTCGGGGATGCGAAGAAGGTGCGATTCTGGTCCGGCACCCCGTTCCATATGTCGAAGGCGCTGGCGGACGAAGGCTACGACGTCGTCCATGTCGGGCCTTTGAACGCCACCAGCTTGCCCGCGTACAAAGCCTTTTCGAAGCTGCGACGTGTGTTCCGCGGGACGGGGCTGTCCCCAGTTCATGCGGGGCCCGTAGCGTCGCAATACGCCGCCGACGCCTGGCGGAAGATCCGGGCAGCCTCTGCCGACATCGTCATTGCGCCGGCCGGGTCAAGCTTTGCCGGCGGGCTGCCGGCGGGTGTGCCGCTGGTCTACATCTCCGACGCGACATTTCGCCTGGTTGAGAATTATCACCCCAATTACCGGAACATGTCACGGCGAGCCCGCGAAACTGCCGAACGTCTCGAACGGGAGACGATCGCGCGAGCGGATCTGATCCTTTATCCGTCCGAATGGGCCGCCAGATCGGCTGTGAATGATTACACTGCCGACCCAGCGAAGGTGCACGTGGTCCCTTGGGGCGCTAATCTGGACGTCGCGCCGGATCGTCATTCCGTGCTTGGGGAACGCAAACCGGGGCCATGTCGGCTGCTTTTTGTCGGCGCTAACTGGGAAGAAAAGGGAGCCGACGTTGCAGTCGGAACGCTCAATGAGCTTCGTTCTCGGGGCATCGACGCTGAGCTCGTCATTTGCGGATGTATTCCTTCGAAACCATCGTCCTACGATTGCGTCACGATCATTCCGTTTCTCAACAAAAGCGACCCCGATCAACGGCAGCGCCTGAGCGGCCTCTATCGCGACGCTGACTTCTTCCTTCTACCGACCCGGGCGGACTGCTACGGCATCGTGTTTTGCGAGGCCGCCGCACACGGCCTCCCGAGCATCGCGCCCGCCACCGGTGGCGTGCCGTCCGCGATCCGCGATGGAGAAACAGGAATCTTGCTGCCTCCAAGCGGCACCCAGCGCGACTACGCGGCCGTCATCGCGGACATCTTCGCGCAGCCCGCCAAGCTGGCGAGGATGAAGGTGGCGTGCCGCGACGCTTATGAAACCCGATTGAATTGGCGGGCATGGGCCAGCCGGGTCTCCAGCCTGATTCAGCCGTTATGATCGTCCTGAATTACCACGAGCTGGCGGAAGCCTCGCCGTCCAACGCCTGGTGCCTCACGCATCAAGCGTTCGAGGCGCATCTCGAACTATTTGAAGACAAACTCATCGCCCCGAAAACCTTTCTCGAGCGCTGCTCCGACTCGGACGCCGA
The DNA here is from genome assembly GCF_000333455.1 of Rhodopseudomonas sp. B29. Taxonomy (GTDB): domain Bacteria; phylum Pseudomonadota; class Alphaproteobacteria; order Rhizobiales; family Xanthobacteraceae; genus Rhodopseudomonas. Next base: position 29,924 of record NZ_BADD01000480.1, on the reverse strand, counting down.
CGACGCAGTACTGCTGACATTTGACGACGCGTTCGTATCTGACTACACGCGAGTATATGCCCATTTCATGAAGACGGCCCGTATTCCGAGCTTCATCTCGTTCGTTCCGGTCGGCCTGGTGGGTGAGTCGGGACGACTGACCTGGGACATGATCGAAGAATTGGACAAAGCCGGCGCATCCATCGGCTCACACGGCCTCGATCACGTCGATCTGACGACCTGTTCTGATAGAGAACTCGAGCGCGAACTAACCAGATCGAAGGCGATACTCGAGGATCGTCTTGGAAGGCAAGTGCCCTTGTTCGCGTTTCCATATGGGCGCTTTTCAAGACGGGTTTGGGAGGCGGCCTTGAGGGCCGGCTACACGCATCTATTCACCATCCAGTTGGGTGGCCATCGCGGATTTGAGCCGTTTCTCTATTCGCGGCTCTGTGTAACGAATGCAATGACCGAGGACTACATGCGCCAACATCTGGTGGACCCGAATTCGAAGCGCGGTCTTGCATGGAAGGCCAGCGCTAAGCTTGGCCTCTACCGCTCCATGATGCGAGCACGATACCGGTAGAATTCAGTCTACGGTCGGTGAAGAGTGCCGGGATGAGAGCATCTTATCAAATCGGGAAACGGGCATTCTCCGAATCGGGTCGGCTCGGCGCCCCTCGGGCATCCCGAACTCGCAGCAACTTCGTTCTGATCCCGCTGTTCCTGGTCGCGTTGGTTCTTCCGTTTTTCTTTTATATCGGCCCAACAAGAATGTCGCCGTACCGGTTGATCCTGGTCGCCATGTTTCTTCCAAGCTTCGCGACGTGGATATCCGGCGCAGTCGGCAAGGTCAGGCTCGTCGATATCTTGATGCTCCTGACTGCAGCGTGGGGCGCAATCGTTCTGATCGGCCTGCACGGCATCGATAATGCGCTTCAGTCCGCCGGCATATTCGTGATCGAGACGCTTGGCCCGTATCTGCTGGCACGCTCGTATATCAGGGACTATGCGACGTTTCGGAGCATGGTGAATGCGCTTGCGCTGACGATCATTGCCCTTCTGCCATTTGCCGTCGTCGAGAACATATCGGGCTCGCCGGTTTTGATCGAATTCTTCGGCAAGGTGTTTCCAACCTATCCCATCATTGGCAGCGAACTTCGGCTTGGTCTGAGGCGGGCGCAGGGGACGTTCGAGTACTCCATTCTATTTGGCATCGTTTGTTCGAGTGCATTTGGGTTGGCTTACTACGTCGGCGAAAAAACCATGCGTCGATTGAGTCGTGCGGCTCTGGTTGCGTTGACCGTTGCAACATCGCTTTCATCCGGGCCGTTATTGTCGCTGGTGGTCCAGGGCATCCTGATTGCCTGGGACAAGGCGACCAAACGCATGGCTCAGCGCTGGATCGTGTTTGCAGCACTGGTCGTCGGCTTGTTCATTGCGATCGACTTGACGTCGAACCGCAGTCCTTTCGACGTGTTCATTTCGTATCTGACCTTCAATTCGGATACCTCTTATATGAGAGTGCACATATGGAATTATGGAACGGAATCGGTGATGCAGCATCCGATTCTGGGGCTTGGTCAGTCCGAGTGGGAGCACCCTGAATGGATGAGCGGCAGCATCGATAATTTCTGGCTGGTTGCCGCTGTACGCTACGGCATTCCGGGCTTTGTGTTTATCGCGGGCAGTTTCCTGGCGATGTGCCTTGGTCTGGGTCGCATCAGAAATCTTCCGTTTGAAATCGCCCAATGTCGGAAAGCACTGATCATCACGCTATGCGGGCTGATGATCTCGATGTGCACGGTTCACGTATGGGATGCGCCCTATGTGCTGATTCTGTTCCTGCTCGGCAGCGGAATGTGGATCCATGACGCCGCAAAAGACCATTCATCGTATGCTCGCGCGCAGCATCCGGGGGTTCAAAGACGTACTCGTCCATCCTTATCCGGAAGATTTTCGATCGATGGTCTCGGCCCAAGAAGTGCGTCGAAGCGCCTGCAGTCCGACTTGATCAGTCAAGTGACGGACGCCGACGTCAACCTACGCGCACGTGCAGGCGGCGGTCATGCGGCGACGTGACTTCATCGCATCGCTGTCGGCGTTCGCCGCCTTAACGCCGGTCGCTCGGGCGAGTCAGCAGACGTTCAAACTTGGCCAGCAAGAGAGGTCGGGCGAAATTCCGTTGGACTATACTGATGCGCGATTCAACGACAATATCGCTTCAAATGCCTTGAGAGTGCCGGCCGGAGGCGTCGTCAACGATCGCAGCATCACGAGAACTGACGGGACGGCTTCGATAGTCACCCGGAACGGCGCGACTATCAGAAACTGCCGTGTCAATTCGAGAGAGTGCGTTCGTGTTGGTGGCGGCGGTTCGTTCCTCATCGATAGCTGCTATCTGGAGGCGCTCGGCGTTGAGTCGGACCATGCAGATGTCATTCAGGCATATTCGCCGGGGAGCAGGGGCACCCTGAAGGTGTCCAATACTGCGATCGTGACGCATGACGTCGCCGCAAATGCGGGTCTCTTCATTGCCGATAATTGGACCGGGACAATCGAGCTTGAAAATGTCGCCTTCATTGGTGGCGGCGTCAACTACGGCCTTCGCATCCATCCGGACACTGGCGGAGACAATATTCTCCGCCTGCGAAACGTGTACTTCATTCCACCGTTTCGCTACGCACCCTATCTTCTGGGCGACGTCGGTGGGCACAAGAATTTTATCGAGTATTGGGAGGGCGTTCGGTTGGGAAGGATCTTGGAAGGAAAGCTAGTGGCCGGCCAGGTCTTGCCCAGGCCGTTCTGAAGTCGAATGCACCCTGCTGCACAATCTGGCAAATTCCAATGGATCACCACCACACCGAAGTTGAACGTCCTAAGCAAAGAAACAGCGACATGTCCTTCGCGAAAACGTCGCTCCAGCATGACTCCGGCGCTGGCTTCCGAGAGATGGGGCGGGGCCAGAGTGCCGCGTTGTCCGGGTCGAAGGCGAGACTCAGCGTTGTCATCCCAGCCCACAATGAGGAGCGCGTGCTGGCGCGTTGCCTTGATGCGCTACTGGCAGATGCCGAGGCCGGGGAGCTGGAGATCGTGGTCGTCGCGAACGGTTGTGTCGATCGGACCATCGAAATAGCGAAAAGCTACGGTGATCAAGTCATTCTGGTTGAGAGTCTCGAAGCATCCAAGCATGCCGCATTGAATGCCGGAGACGAGGCCGCTTCGGTATTCCCGCGCGTCTATCTCGACGCCGACATCACGGTGAGTACCTCGGCCATCCGGTCCGTGATGGACGAGATGGAGCGCACCGGAGCGCTGGCTGGTGCTCCACGTGCGGTAGTTGACCTCAATGACTCCTCGGCCGTTATAAGGTCGTTCTATCGGGTCTGGTGCGAGATGCCATGGTTCACTGACAATCTCGTCGGGTCCGGCGTTTATGTGCTTTCTGCTGCCGGGCATGCGCGTCTGGGCGCATTTCCTGCGATCACCAACGACGATCAGTATGTCCACGACCTTTTCAGGAGCGCTGAACGCGTTGTCTCGCGTTCGCAGCAGTTCTTTGTCCGTCCGCCTCGCACGATGAGAGGGCTGATCAAGCGGCGGACACGGACGTTGCTTGGACAACGCGAGATGGATCGGCGCTTTGGCCGGCTCCCCGGTCGAGCCGCGCCGATATCCGTGATGGAGCTACTCCTTCGACGGCGGGTCAACATCATCGACTTGCTGGTCTATGGAGTCATCACAAAGGTGGCGGCGTTTGGCGCAATCCGCAAAGAGAGGCGGGGCGATAGCAGTTGGGAGCGCGACGACACCAGCCGCGAGAAGCAGGATTAGTGTGACCATAGGGAGTTCGGCTGATGCCTAGTACGTTTGGCAAGATCGGCAACGGGGTGAGGTCCATTGTGGATCCACTCGTGTGGTTGCATTCGCTGCGGATCCTGCACTTCTATGGGTACAAGCACGTACGCGAGAAGCGCAAGATCAAGATGGGCCGTGACCAGATCTTCGCGCCGAATGTGTCGATCGCCAACGGAGAGAGGATCACGTTGGGTGATCGCTGCCATGTCGGGGAGCGGGTTTGCCTGTGGGCCGGAAATTCGACAGGTCGAATTTCGCTCGGAAACGATGTCATGATCGGACCCAACGCCGTCTTGACGGCTTCCGATTACGGTCTTGTGCAGGGAACGCCTCCTGCGTTTCAGCCGAAGAACGAACGGGACATCGTTGTTCGTGAGGGTGTCTGGATCGGAGCAAATGCCGTCATCACCGCCGGGGTGACGTTGGAAGAGGGCTGCATTGTCGGAGCAGGATCGGTCGTTACGCACGACCTGCCGGCAAACATGATTTGTGCGGGTTCACCGGCTCGCGCGATCAAGCCGCGCCCCAAGCCGACGGGGGCGACGACATGACGATTAACATCGCCGACGTTGCCGTCCTTATCGTTTCCTACAATACGGAGGATCTGCTCCGAAACTGCCTGCGCTCTGTTGTGGAGCAACGCGGTTCGCTTGGCCAACAAATCATCGTCGTCGACAATGGCTCGGCCGACGGGTCGGTCGCGATGGTCCGCACCGAGTTTCCCGAGGTCGAGCTGATCGATGCAAAGCAGAATCTGGGTTTTGCACGAGGCGTCAATCTGGCTGCAACGCGGGCCGATGCGGAATATCTGCTTCTGCTCAATCCCGATACGGTCGTGCTCGATCGGGCTCTTGAACGGCTTGTACAATTTGCGCGATCGCAGCCTGGCCACGGGCTCTACGGCGGCCGGGCTCTGAAGACTGACGGTTCTCTCGAATTGTCGTCTTGCTGGGCGCTTCCGACCATCTGGAGCACGACCTGCTTTGCTCTCGGCTTGAGCACCGCTTTTCGTCATACGCAGTGGTTCGACCCGGAGGCGATGGCGCACTGGCGTCGGGATACTGTACGGGAAGTGGGCATCGTCACGGGTTGCCTTTTGCTGGCACCCCGCGATGTCTGGGACGAACTTGGCGGATTTGACGAGCGCTATTTCATGTATGGAGAGGATGCTGACCTTGCCTTGCGCGCGAAGGCGGCAGGGTATCGTCCGATTATTTGTCCGGACGCTTGTATCATCCATGAGGTCGGCAAAGCGTCCGCGACCAAGGCGGGGAAACTGCTGCTGCTCTTCAAAGGAAAAGCGACTCTTTTTCGAGACCATTTTGATGGGTGGCGAAGATCGCTGCTTTTGTTTCAGTTGCTTGTTGGCGTTGGTCTTCGAGCGCAGCTCGCACGAGCCCGATCGCGATCCCGGCGCTCCGATGCTGATCCGTGGGGCACGGTTTGGCGAGACCGCCATGACTGGATCAAGGGGTACCCGGGTTTGAGGCCGTCGCACCGTGAGCTCGGCCATGGGATGGCCGCCAACCTGAAACCTCGAGCCGCCAAAGAGGCTGGGCGCCCCTAGCAAGGGGTGTCCTGCAGCCTCTCAATGGCGCGCTGCCGGACGCTCGCGGGCAGAGAGCGGTCGCCGGACATTCTCTTCAGGGCCGGCGCGTGGCCGATGCGGCTTGATCCGGATCGAGCGGATGCGAGTAAGCCGAGAATTCCTTCAGCCTTGCCAAGGTCGGGAATCAGGCAATTGATTCGACCGTTTCTGCAGGTATTGAATCCGTCGACCTCGGAAGGCCGGGCGGCGCGGCGCGAACGACGGTCAAAAACGGCTGCTTCAATTAATGAATCGTACCGCCAGCATAAGCCGATCCCGTAGCGTAGGCGGTGTGGCTCGGTGATAGCATGAAGTGTCCTGGACGAAGCCGGTCCCAGCAGGACCTTCGATGATGATTTCATTGTCCATGCCAAACTGCCGCCTGACGTCTTCTTGACTCGCCGACGCGGAGCCAAGAAGCATCCGCAGCGGCTTTCTCTTGTGCGAACGCTTCATCATGACGTGCGCGCCGGAGTAGCGGTCGGTATCGCCGATATAGAAACTGGCATAGACGAAGTTGAACCCACTGACGTCGTAGTGATAGTCGATTACGTGATGCCGCAACCGTTTCCGTCGTTCCTCTTCATCAAAGTCGGAAGCGAAGCTCCAGTGCAGTATTGTCGTGATTTGACGCGGCGTGTGCCTCAAATAGGCGGTCACGATCGATCGCAGAACAGGATCGTTGACGACTGCTTGGACGGCGGGGGACCGGCACGGCTCGCGGATGCCTCCGAGGGCAACGGACCTTCCGTCGGGCGTTCGCCCTCTTTGGACTTCGCCGTAGGAAAAGGTGGGCCCGTTCGGATCGTAGTTGGCGTGGAGCGGTTCGGTGCGCGCAAATTCATCAATTTCGGCGACGATGTCTGGGGGGAGATTCAGCCCGACGTATACCGCATCTGTCGAGATGGCCTCCACGATTTGGCTTACGTCAGCCTCCGGGAATAGCGTCGAATACGGCCCCGGGAGCTCCGGCGTTCGGGTGTCTGTCAGCCCGCGGAAGCTTCCGTACGCCTGTCGGACGAGGTGAAATCGGCCCAAGGCATAGTGAATCTCTCCGCTCCTGATCCGAGTGGCAATATTTCGGAGGTCCATAGCAGAACTCCTTGATCTGGGACACCGGGCGATTCAAAGGGCACTTCCCAAAATGCGGTTTACATAGCCATTGGAACAAATTAAAGATAAAATTTAAATAATGGCAATAATTTTTTCCCGTTCGCATTGGTGCAGAGCGGCTTCGGCTCGCCGTGACGGACTGCCGCGAAGACATTCTGACGGTCCCATGTGATCGCTGATTGTTGGGTGTTGACAAAGACAATTATCCTAATTGCAGCCAGAGGGCTCAGAGTCTTGGCGGCCGAGCAGGCTTAGTAGCGAGCTGGGCTGCCGACGGCCGGGCTACGCTCCTAAACTGCCCGGCGTCTTCTTGGACCAAGCGGTCGATTCAGACGGATGGCTTCGACCGGCGTCCCATCGTCGATTTTCGGTCGCTGCGCGTTGCCGTAGGCTTCTGCCGAATTAAAGGGCGCAACAATTTGCGTGGCTACGACATTTAATGTGATTATCATGCCCGGTCCCTCGTCGAAAAGTGCAAGGGAGGGGCATGGGTTTATGTGATCGAATTAACCGGGTTGAAATTGCTGCCAAGTAGCGTCGGTCGAGATCGAGGGCGGGCAATCTTCTTATTATTGCCGCCTTATTATCGAAGTGAGAGGCTCGTGGGAGGCTTTTAAAATCACCTTGGGGGGGCCGTGTTGTCGTCCCAAAAAAGCCTCTGCCAGCTACCAAGACGGCCCCGGATGTGGGGCATCGTTGCCCGGGGCTGCTAACTAGCGTCGCGGGCGTAGGGACAACGACAGGCTGCTTGGAGATGGGAATGGCAGGAATTCCTTTAAGCTGGAATGACCCGATCTTTAGTGGAGTCACCAACTCGAATTCGATCACGGTCAAAAACGGCGGGACAGTTTCGAACAAGAGCATCACCGACTCGGGCGACATTGCGTCTATCGTCGGCGAAGGCTCATTCACCCTTGATCACGTGCGAATCAACTCGAGAGAGGGCGTGCGCATAGGAGGCGATGGCAACATCGTCATCAATAACTCGTACATCGAAACGACCGGTCAGGGAGCCGACCATGCTGACGGCATTCAGGCTTACAGCCCTGGAAGTAACGGCAACCTGACGATCACCAATTCCACGATCGTATCGCACAATTCTTCCGCCAATGCCGGCCTGTTCATCGCCGACAACTACGGCGGCACGGTAACGTTGAATAATGTCGTGTTCGAGGGGGGGCCGATCGGCCTGCGCATCGCGGCGGACAATCAGGATATCACCGTCGCGCTCAAGGACGTCTATTTCGTCGGCCCGTTCATGTATGACCCCCTCATGATTCAGGAGGTCAATGCGGACATTCACATTACTCAATGGGAGAATGTCCGCTACGCGACCATCGTCAATGGTCAGCTCGTTCCCGGTGATTTAATTCCATCGCCGTTTCCGGTCGAGGGCGGAACGTCGACGCCTCCGCCGGTGGATCTGGTCGCCCCAGAAATAACGTCTTGGTCGCCGGATAGCGGCAAGACCGGGGACGGGGTGACGAACGATGATCAAATCAGCCTCAACGGCACGGCGAACACGGGCAGCACGATTAAAATATATGACGGTGCGAAGCAGATCGGCACGACCACTGCCGACGCCAGCGGCAAATGGGCATTCACCACTGCCGCGTTGAGCGACGGAAGCCACAAATTCTCGGCGACGGCGACGACCTCCGCCGGGACCAGCCCCGCTTCTGCGGTGAAGGCCGTGGTCGTTGACACCATGGCCCCCGTTGCGCCGACGCTTGCGGTGTCGACATCCGCAGCCGCGTTAGCGGCCTCTCACGTCGCGCAGTTGACCGGGAGTGCTGAGGCCAACAGCACCGTGAAGATATATGACGGGGCGACCCTGCTGGGAACGGCCTCCGCCGACACCAAGGGAGCCTGGAGCTTCACGACGCCAAACCTCGCAACCGGTAACCACAGCTTTGTCGCCAAGGCGATGGACGCAGCCGGCAACACCGGCGCCGGTTCGGCGGCGGTCACGGTCGCAGTGTCGAGCTCAACGACAACGAAGCCTGCGGCGCCGACGATTGCCTCGATCTCCGACGACACCGGCGTGAAGGGCGACGGGATCACCAGCGATAATACGCTGACCCTGACCGGCAACGCCGCGGCAAACAGCACTGTGAAGATCTACGACGGGTCGACGCAGATCGGCAGCGTGAAAGCCGGGTCCAGCGGGTCTTGGAGCTACATCACGTCGGTCTTGACCGACGCGAAGCACACCTTGACGGCCACTGCGACCAATGGCTCGGGGCAGACCAGCGACGCCTCCGTCGCAACGACGATCACGGTGGACACTCACGCGCCGGACGCTCCTGCGAACTTATCGCTCGGATCGGCGAGCGCTCGGACCTCGAGCGGTGCGCAATCATCGTCCGTCGCCGCCGGCACGACCGTCAACCTGACCGGAACGGCGGAACGTGCATCTTCGGTCGATATCTACGACGGCAATGCGAAGATCGGAACGGTCAAGGCAGACACGAATGGCCGTTGGAGCTTTACCACGGATAGTCTTGCGGTCGGTCAGCACGCGCTGACAGCGACCGCGACCGATGCGGCCGGCAACGTCGGCGCGGCCTCGGCCGCGTTGAAAGTCAGCGTCACTTCACCGCTGCCAAATGCGCCCGTCATCGCGTCCTTCTCCGATGACACAGGCAAGGTTGGCGATGGTATCACCAGCGACAACATCTTGAAGTTGGACGGTACGGCGACGGCTAATAGCAAAGTCACGATCTACGACGGAAATCAGAAGATCGGCACCGTCGTTTCCGACAGTGGCGGAGGCTGGAGCTTTACGACGGCCGCGCTCAGTGACGGTGCGCATACTCTGACTGCCACTGTTACAAACAGTGTGGGCCAGACCGGAGCCGCGTCGTCTGCCACCAAGGTTGTGGTTGATACCCACGCGCCTGCCGCGCCCACGCTGAGCGCGTTTTCGGCCGACGGCAATGCGCTCAACGGCGGAACCACAGCGGTGGACGACATCTTGCTGAAAGGAAGCGCCGAGGCCAACAGCTCGATCAAGTTGTATGATTCCGGCAAGCTGATCGGGGCGACGACCACAAAGTCCGACGGCACATGGAGCTTCGATACCGGCCAGTTGTCGAACGGCAATCACAAGTTTGAGGCGGTCGCTTCGGACGTGGCCGGGAACGTGAGCGGGAAATCGGCGGCGACGGCCGTCCAGGTCGTCGATCCCCTGAAGGGGGTCGAGGTCACAAATGTGTATCAGGGCTCGCATTCGATTGTGATCAAAGGGGATGCGGACGCCTACAGCCAGGTCCAGATTTTCGACGGCTCGAAGGCGATCGGTATGGCGAAGGCCGACGCCAACGGAGACTGGTATTACTCCGCGGGGTCTGTCTCGTCTGCCTCTGTGCACACCTTCTCGGCAAAGGAACTGGATAAGGACGGACATGTCGTTGCGACATCGGGGAGCGTCATCGTAGGCTCTTCCGCCGGAGATAAGCTCGCAGGAACGTCAGCGGACGATATCTTCATCGGCAACGGACATCCGGATACATTCGTCTTTGCCCCGAATTTCGGCAATGACATCATCAAGGACTTCCGCGCAAGCGGGGCGAGCCATGATGTCGTACAATTCAGCAAGAGTGTTTTCGATAGCTTCGCCGACATCCTGTCCCATGCCACGCAAAACGGCCAGGATGTCGTGATCGCTACCGGCCACGATACGCTGACATTGAAGAACACGAAGCTTGCCGCGCTCGACTCGTCGGACTTTCATTTCGTCTGATCCAGCAGACCATGCTTGCTGATCGGTGAGCTGACTGAATCCTCGATCCAGCGGGCCTGGGTCGAGGTTGTTCAAGGGGACGAACATGACCAGCTTTGCAAGGGCGGGGGGTATTCCCCCGCCGGGACGCGGATGGTTTGGTAAAATTCCGCGCCTCGCTGGCGCGTTGCGCATTTACGCCAAACGGGGAACTGCGGCACCGGGTGGAAACGGCGATCTCGACGCCCGGACGCCACCGCTGCCGAAACGTCCGGGTCTGTCCAAGGCCAGCGCATCGGATGTCGTCGAGTCAATGCGACGGAAGCTGTTCTCCGGAAAGCCCGGGGCGGATAGCCAATTCGCCACCCCGAGGTCAGAACTCGCGAACTTCATCAGCTCCTGTCGCCAAATCTTGTGGGCGATGGCGATCTTCAGCGGTGTCAGCAACGTTTTGATGCTCACCGGTTCGTTCTTCATGCTGCAGGTCTATGATCGAGTCCTGCCGAGCCGCAGCATTCCCACATTGATCGCGTTGCTGGTACTCGCGATCGTGCTCTATCTTTTTCAAAGTTCGCTCGACCTCATTCGGACGCGTATCAGCGCGCGCATGGGACGTCACCTCGACGAGACGCTTGGCGGCCGGGTTTTCGATGCAGTGATCCGTCTGCCGTTGAGGACCCGAGGCGATGGCGACGGGATGCAGCCGGTTCGTGACCTCGACCAGGTCAGGGGTTTTTTGGCGAGCGGAGGGCCGTCCGCTCTGTTCGACCTGCCTTGGATGCCGATCTACCTTGGTATCTGCTTTGTCTTCCATTTCTGGATCGGCGTCACGGCTTTGGCTGGAGCGATCGTTCTGTTCGCGCTGACAGTCCTGACTGAGATTCGATCGAAGGGCCCGGCTCAGGCGTCGGCGCACTTCGCCGTTCTGCGCAATTCGCTTGCGACCGAAGGGAGGCGTAACGCCGAGGCCTTGCACGCGATGGGGATGCGCCGATTGGCTGTCGCACGCTGGCGCGAAGCCAATCAGAGATACCTTGCTGCAAATGAAGCCGCGAGCGATGTCTCCAGTGGCATCGGCGGCGTATCCAAGGCGTTCAGGGCAATCTTGCAATCGGGCGTCCTCGCAGTCGGCGCCTATCTGGTCATCAACCAGGAGTCGACGGCGGGCATCATTATAGCCGGCTCGATCCTGACGTCGCGTACGCTTGCTCCCGTCGAAATTGCGATCGCCAATTGGAAGGGCTTTGTGAGTGCACGGCAATCCGGTCATCGGCTCGATCAGCTGTTGACGCTGTTGCCTGAAGAAGAGGAACTGTTGGCGCTGCCGGCTCCCGTCGAGACCGTCGCGATGGAGCACGTCTACGTCAACGCGCCGGCCTCCGACCGAACCGTCCTCAACGACGTCACGTTCAGTCTGCGAAGAGGCGAAGGGGTCGGGATCATCGGCCCGAGTGGATCCGGAAAATCATCGCTTGTGCGGGCTCTTGTTGGCGTTTGGCCGCAGATGAGAGGAAAGATCACCCTGGACAACGCCGCCCTCGGCCAATGGTCCTCGGAGGCGTTGGGGCGGCACATCGGCTACATGCCGCAAGACGTCGAGCTCTTCCAAGGCAGCATTGCCGTCAACATCGCCCGCTTCGACCCTAACGCCAGCCCGAAGGCGGTGCTCGCCGCGGCCCGTGCGGCCGGCGTGCACGATCTGATTTTGTCCTTCCCGGAGGGTTATGGGACCAAGATCGGCGAGGGCGGCGTGACGCTCTCGGCCGGCCAACGGCAACGCATAGGGCTCGCGCGCGCATTCTACGGCGATCCGTTCCTCGTCGTCCTCGACGAGCCGACATCGAATCTCGACGCCGACGGGGAGGCTGCCTTGACTGAAGCCATTCTCAACGTACGCCGACGGAACGGCATCGTGGTGGTGGTCGCGCATCGGCCAAAGGCACTTGACGGCGTCGACCATGTTCTGGTGATCGCAGAGGGCAAGGTGCAATCCTTCGGCAAGAAGGAGGAAGTGCTCACGAAGGTTCTCCGGACGGCACCGCCATTGAAGGTGGTGGGAGAACGGGGATGAGCAATTCAGAAACGTCGGCATTACATGCGATCCAGCGGTATATCGTCTGCGGCTTGATCCTGGTTGCGCTGGTGACGTTCGGCATCGGGGGCTGGGCATCGACCACCGAATTGTCGGGAGCAGTAGTTGCCCAAGGCGTCATCGTGGTGGACTCCAGCGTCAAGAAAGTCCAGCACCCGACGGGTGGGGTCGTAAGCGATTTGCGTGTGAAGGAAGGTGATCGGGTTAAGGCCGGCGACATCTTGGTCCGCCTCGACGAGACACAAACGCTGGCGAACGCGACGATCATCAGCAAGAGCTTCGATGAGTTGCAGGCGCGGCAGGCTCGTCTCGAGGCGGAGCGCGACGGCGCAGGCCAGATGACGTTTCCAACGGCGCTGGCCGATCGGGCCAAGGAAGCCAACTCCGAGGCAGCACGTGCAATTGCCGCCGAGCGGAGCCTATTCGAGCTGCGCCGCTTGGCACGGAGCGGACAGAAGGCGCAGCTCAAGGAGCGCAGCTCACAGCTTCAGAACGAGATCGCGGGGTATAACGGGCAACTGGAAGCGAAGCAGAAAGAGGTTAGTTTCATCTACCAGGAGCTCGAGGGCGTTAGAACTCTCTGGCAGAAGAACCTGGTTCCGATCACGCGATTGACCGCGCTGGAGCGCGACACCGCGCGGATCGAAGGCGAGCGCAGCCAGCTCTCCGGTCTCATCGCCCAGGCCAAGGGCAAGATTTCCGAGATCGAACTTCAATCCATCCAAATTGATCAAGATCTGCGAACGGAGGTCGGCAAGGACCTGATCGAGACGCGTGCCAAGATCGCCGAGCTTGCCGAGAGACGAACCGCTGCGGCGGATCTGCTCAATCGCATCGACATTCGTTCGCCTCAAAACGGGCGGGTCCACCAGTTGTCCGTTCACACCGTGGGCGGCGTGATCTCGCCCGGCGAGCAGATTATGCTGATCGTTCCCGACAACGACGCGCTGGCGGTGGAAGTCAAGATAGCTCCGCGTGATATCGATCAGCTGTATCTCGGGCAGTCCGCGTTCCTGCGTTTTGCCGCTCTGAATCAGAGGACCACGCCAGAAATCGAGGGAGATGTGGTGATGGTGTCGGCCGATCTGACCCAGGATCAACGCACTGGGACGAGCTACTATACGGCACGTGTTTCCCTGAAGCCCGAGCAGGTCGCGCGCCTTGGCGAATCTAAATTGGTGTCGGGCATGCCTGTCGACGTCTTTATTCAGACGCCGGGTCGAACGGCTCTCGCATACCTGATCAAACCGCTGAAAGAACAGGCTGAGCGTGCGCTGAAGGAACGTTGAATCATTACATGCCCGACCGCGAGGCAGTCGCGAGACGAGTCCGTCGCGCCTTACAGGCTGCGCCGCCCTTGCACGCGTTGACGAGCCGAGCCGTTTTCTTGGGCGAGATCGATATCCGCGTCTTGCTCCCGGGTCGCTGCGCCCGCAGCCCATTGCCGGATGTCGCTCAACGGCACGATAGTCGTCCCTTCGATCGCGATACAACTAAGGCGGCCAGTGGCGAATGCCCCGGTGTCGACGTTCACGCGATTCAGCCGAAGATCGGGAGCGCCAACCGGTGTGTGGCCGTGAACGATGAACTTTTCGAACGGCTGGCTATGACCAAGGAAATCGTCGCGAATCCACAGCAAGTCGGCCTCGGTCTGCTCGTGAAGGGCGACGCCCGGGCGAACGCCGGCATGGACGAAGAGAAAATCACCGCATGTGTAGGAGAGCGGAAGCGAGTCGAAAAAGGCGAGATGCTGGGGCGGCAACGCCTTTTGGAACCCGTGCGACAATTCCGCGTAGTCGCGCTGGTTGCGGCTTAGCGACGGCCTCAAGCCGTATGAGACCAGCGTCTCGAGCCCGCCGAAGTGCCGCCATTCGTCGAGAGACTGCGGAATCTCCAGGAAGCGTCGAATGAAGGTCTCGTGATTTCCCTTCAGGAAGATGACCTCGCGCGTCCTCGCGCAGGCGAGGAGCAAGTCGATCGCACCTCGTGCATCGGGTCCGCGGTCGATATAATCCCCAAGGAAAATAATCGCCGAACGCCGACAATGATACGATCGTTCATCGGCGGATATTTGCGCAAGCTGACTTCTCAGGAGGTCCGCGCGGCCGTGGATGTCGCCGACGGCGTAAAGCCGGATGCCATCCGGCAGCCGCGGCGTCCTCGGCAAAATCGGTTCACGCGGAGCCATCCACACGGTCGGCCTTTCCTGACGAAGCACGCAAGATCGTATTTCTATAAATATAGGACCCGTCCGTTCGATTTATAGCAGATTTACGCGCATTCTTGCATCGCCAATTGAATGGAGGTGCGGTTAAGGCATCGGTTAATATTTTCTGGCACCATCGCCTTCGTCCCACGGAAATTAAATCCTGGCGGCTCGATGGCTAAAGCGTTTTCGGTTCAAGATCACGAATATTCCGCTGCCATCGAGGCTGCGCTGAAGGAAACGGCACGCGGTCAGGCGTTTCTTGCCGACTATGCGCAACGCGTGCAGCAGTCGAACTCGCTGAGCATTCTCGCAATGCTGAGCCGGCTCGAGCGGGTGTCCGACGACCTCGCCTCGCGCCTGGCCCAACTGGAAAAGACCGGGACCCTGGCTGTCGGGGGCAATCGTCCGCCGCGGTCGAATGCCATGCCAATTCGCGACCAAACCACATCCGACCCGGCCGACGATCTCGGTGCGTTGATTGCGGATGTCGCCAAGCTCAGCCCCCATCTAACCAGCGGCGATCGTCACATCATGGAGCGGATCGAGGCAGTTGCGGCCACGCTCGGCGACCTCCGCCGAACGTCGATTGGGCTGGCCGCCCAATTTGACAATGCCAACCCGATACACTCGGACGGAAATTCCCAGTCGATCTCACCTGGACAGGACATGCGATCACGGTCTCAGGCAATTGACCTGGAGGACGACGAGGTGCTCGGCGAAATCGCCGAGGCTCTTGGCCAATCGTCCGACGTGTGCAGATCCCTTGAACCGTAGTGATCCGTGCCGGCGGCCGCGACACGGCCGTGATCCGCCTAGGAAGCCAATTGAGGCCTGAACAATACGTCAACCCCATAGCTGGTCGAGTTATAGCTATCGGACGGGAACAAAGAGTTGCTGCCGTAGGCATAAACGCCATTGCCTCCGACCAATGATGACGAAAGCGCGGTCAGTGGCCCGTTGGTGACCGAGTTCGCGAAAAGAGCCGGATCTGCCGAGTAATTACCGGACGTGTGGTACGAGGCCACATATGTCGTGCCGGCGGTGATTGAGACCGGCGTGGCAAAATTCACCTGCTGCCAACCGCTTGCAGACTCGTTGGAGAAGGTCGCGGTGGCCAATAGCGTTCCATCAGCCGTCCAAAGATCGGCCGTGTGCACGCCGACATTCGAGGCTCCCTTATAGAACTTGATGCCGGTTATTTGGCCGTTCTCCGAGGCCTGAAACTTGAAGCCAAGTTCAACCGGATGAGGATCGTTGACTGACACCAAGCTAGGCGTCGAGTCGGCACTGAACAGGCTGAGCGTTGCCGCCGGGTCGGCGACGTTTAATGTAACTCCGGCGCTTGCCGTGCCGCCGTGTCCATCGGAGATAGAGTAGTTGAATGCCGCCGATCCGACATAGTCGGTATTCGGATTGAATGTAATCGTGTTTGTCTGTGCATTGAAGCTGACTGCACCATTAACCGCATTGCTGACGCCGGTGATAGTCAGTGTGTCATTGTTTGGATCGCTGTCGTTCGCGAGCAAGCTCGAAGCGTTGATGGTGAGAGCGGTGTTCTTTGCCGCAGTGAAACCGCCATCATTGACCGCAATTGGCGGCTGGTCGACACCGCCGCTCGCAGCGTTGAACACGACGTCCACCCAATAATTCGTGGCGCCGAACGACGATGTCGGGAAGAGGTTGCCGTTGCCATAGGCGTAGACGCCGTTGGCTGAGCCGGGTGCGGTGAGTGGCCCCGTCGTATGATCGGTGCTGAAGTAATTACTGGTAGACGTATAATGCCCGTTGCTGTGATAGCTGACCACATAAGTGGCTCCGGCCGTCACCGAGATCGGGCTGCTGAACGTCGCAGTCTGCCAGCCGCTCGCCGTTTCGTTTGAAAAAGTCGTGGTCGCGAGCAGCGTTCCGTTGCTCGTCCATAGCGATCCCGTATGTGTCCCCGTATCACCGACGCCTCTGTAGTATCTGACGCCGACGATTGTGCCCGACTCGGACGTCACGAACCGCATTCCAAGATTGACCTGCACTGAATCCGGGTCGGATAGAACTGCCGGCGTATCCGTACTGGAGAACAGGCTCGCGCCGGTTGCGGGCGGGATCACGTTTAGGGCGACGGCCGCGGTCGCGGATCCGCCGCGTCCATCGGAAACACTGTAGCTGAAATTGGCTGCGCCAGTGTAGCCCGCGTCCGGAACGAACAGGATCGAATTTGTCTGCGCATTATAGCTGGCGACGCCATGGGACGCGCTGCCGGCAACGATGCCGGTGATCGTCAGCGTATCGCCGTCTGCGTCGGTGTCGTTGGCCAGCAAAGTGGCGGCCGACAGGCTGAGCGTGGTGTCTTGGACGGTGGTGAAGCCACTATCGCCGTTTGCAACCGGGGCATGATTCGGCGGCGCCGTGACGTTGAGGCTGACTGTCCCGCTGGCATTGCCGCCGTTGCCGTCCGAGATGGTGTAGACGAAAGATGCCAGCCCGGTGTAACCGGCTGTGGGCGTAAAGCTTACGGTGTTCGTCTGTGCGTCGAAGCTCGCAACGCCATGAATGCCGCCGCTGACCCCGGTGATAGACAGGGGATCACTGTCGAGGTCGGTGTCGTTCGCGAGAAGCGTGGATGCATTGATCGTCAGGACCGTGTTTTGAACGATGCTGAACCCGCTGTCGTTGGTCGCGACGGGAGGATGGTTCGAGGAGGCCAGGACCGTCAAATTGACGGTCCCGTTGGCTGTGCCGCCGTGCCCGTCCGATATAGCATAGGTGAACGAGGCCGGGCCCGTATACCCGGGCGTCGGCGTGAACGTCACTGAGTTCGTATTGGCGATCCAGGCGGCCGTGCCGTTGACGCCAACACCGGCGCCTGTGATCGTCAGGGTGTCGCCATCCACGTCGGTGTCATTGGCAAGCAGGCTGGAGGCCGCAATGGTCAGCACCGTGCTCTGCGCGGTAGTGAAGCCACTGTCCGTTGTCGCCACCGGAGCATGATTCGTCGATCCGCCCGGGCTCGAACTCAGAACGACGTCCACCCAATAATTCGTTGCGCTGTAAGAGTTGCTCGGAAAAAGATTATCCGTACCGTACGCATAGACTCCGTTGTTGCCTGCCGCTGCAGTCAGAACGCCGCTGACATGGTCGGTGTTGAAGTAGCTGCCGGTCGATACGTAATGACCATTGCTGTGAAAGCTGGCGACATAGGTCGTCTGCGCGGTGATCGCCACGGGTGTGCTGAAAGTCGCCGTCTGCCAACCGCTCGACGTCTCGTTGGTGAAGGTCACGGTAGCCAGAAGTGTTCCGTTGATACTCCACAGCGAGCCCGTATGTGTGCCGGTGTCGTTGGCACTCTTGTAATACTTGATCCCCGTGATGAAACCTGAGGACGATGAGGTGAACCGGACCCCGAGATTGACTTGTGACGTATCCGGGTCGCTGAGCGTTGCGGGGGCATCGGACGAGCTGAAGAGCGTGGCGCCGACGGCGGCAGCGGAGACCGTCATATTGACGATCGCCGAGCCGGTCCCGCCGCGGCCATCGGAGATGGCATAGCCGAACATGGCGGGACCAGTGTAACCGGGCGCCGGCGTGAACGTGATGATATTCGTCTGGCTATTGAAGCTTACGGTACCGTTCGAGGCGGACCCGACCCCGCTGATCGTCAAGATGTCGCCGTTTGGATCGCTGTCGTTCGCCAACAGCTGCGCCGCAGTAAATGTCGCAGCCGTATCTTGTGTGACGGTGAAGCCGTTGTCGTTGGTGCCGACGGGCGGCAGGTTGGCGGTGTTGACAGGGCTGAAGATAACAGTCGCCCTTTGAATCGCTTCGTTCGCCCACAGGTGCCCGCAGTAAATTCGCAGCGTTTCTTGTGTGACGGGGAACCGTTGTCTTTGGTGCCGACGGGCGCCAGTTTGGCGGTGTGACAGGGCTGAAGATAACATCGACCCAATAATTGGCTTCGCCGGAAGCCGTCGTGGGAAATGCGTTGTCGGTGCTGTACGTGTAATATCCGTTTCCGGCAGGGGCCGTGAGCGGGCCATTTGCGTGCGCCGTCGTAAAGTAGTCGAGCGTATCGGCATAATGGCCGTTGCTGTGGTAGCTCGCCACATACGTGGTCCCGGCCGCAATCGAGACCGGGTTGTCAAAAGTGACTGTTTGCCAGCCGCTGGCGCTCTCTTGTGTGAATGTCGCGGTAGCAAGCAGGGTTCCGCTGATGCTCCACAGCGATCCGGTGTGCGTCCCGCCGTCCCCAAGGCCCTTGTAATATCTCATACCGACAATGGTGCCCGCTTGTGACGAAGTGAAGCGAACGCCGAGATTGACGAAGCCGACGTCGCTGTCCGTCAGGATGGCCGGAACGTCGGAGGTGGAGAAGAGTGTAGTTGTCGGAGCGGGAGCAACGGTAATGGTCGTCCCAGCACCATGCGTTTCCATATTCACGCTGTCGTCGACGGCGCGCGATAGGATGTTATAGGTGCCGCCGGCGAGCGGGGTCCACTCGTAGCTCCAATTCTCGTAGCCAGTCGCGCGGTGCCAGGAGGTTCCGCCATCGGTCGACACTTCGACGACGGCAACACTGCCGCCGCCGCTGTCGACAGCCGTTCCGGTGATCACGATCGGTTGGGCGGCCGTGTAGGATCCGCTTGCGAGCGGTGAAGTAATTGCCGATGTCGGTGCGGCGTGATCCGATGTCTGCGAGGCGATAGCCAGGCTGGCCATCAGCGTTTCCGGTTGAACGCCCATATCGGCGAACAAATTGACCATCGCCTGTTGGACATTCGGGTCCGTTGGAGTGGTCTCGTTGTCATGATGAGAATCGAGACCCCATGTCCAGTAGACGGTTCCGGCACCGAAGACGATGGCACCGCTGGTCGGATCACGGTAGAGCGTCAAGCTGTGCGTCGAGGTCCCGGGGCCGGTGGTGTTTCCGTTGTCGAGCAGGAGAGTGTCGACGTCGACCGTTGTCGACGACAGTTGAATCAGTCCGGCCGGACGGAAGCCGTTATCCAGATCCGAATCCCATTCGTAGCCGAGCAGGTTAGGTGTCAGCGAGTAGGTTTGGCCCGGTTGTATACCTGCAACGGCCGTGTTGTTCCAGAATCGGAATTGCGACAGGTCGTATGGAATCTGGATGGTATCAAGGCGGTAGGAGTCGACGGTGAAGATCGTCCCGGTCAGCGCATTTTCCGGCTGTCCGGCGCCGTATTGTGGGTCACGCCACGTGCCCGTCGTGTTGCCCGGATCGATATCGGCATTGGCCCAGGTCTCCTTATAGGAAACAAGGGTCTTGTAGGGGGTCCCGGAGCCGTCGATGCTGTTTTCCCACCGAACTTCCCAATAGACTTCGTTGCCGCTGAGAAACGCAAGATTGACGCCGGCGTCGCGCGCGGCCTCGACATTCGCGCGCTGATCCGCCGACCAATATTCGTCGTGCCCGACAGACAGGAAGATCTTGCTGTTCAACAATTGGGCGCCGTCACGGGCGGTGTCGATACCCGAGATGTAGTTGACGTCATATCCATTCTGTTCGAGCCAGCGAATCGCGGGATATTCGGCTCCGAAGATGAAGTCTTGGGGGCCGGCCGAATAGCCTCCGTCGCGAGTGATGATTGGCCGGTTGTAACTCACCGCGTCAGCCCGGCCGGCGTGGCCGGGATCATCCACGCCACCATAAAGATTATAGCCACCCCACCAATTGTAGGCTTGCCAGGTCGTATCAGAGGTCTGGAAAGTGATGTCGCTCGGGTCTTCATCGTCCCTGACGATGAATGGAATGATATTCTGGCCGCCGGTGTCGAGACGAGTGAGCTCGGCGAAGTAGATGCCGGACGTGGCGTCGGCTGGAATATCCCAAGAGGCTGACACCGCCCAGTTTCCGGCATCTACGAGCTTCGTGGCCGGGTCGAACAACGGGGCCGGCTGAACCTGTGCCGTTGCCAAATTTTGCGTGAAGCTGGTGACGAGCCGCGCTCCGTCGCCGCCGTAATAGCCGAGGCGATAGATATCGACCCGGTAGTTTGTGGCGTCCGTGTTGATCTTGAAGTCGACGCGTTGGCCGTGGTCGACCGTGAACTGGGCCGAGAATCCCTCGATGCTCGAGTCCGCCTGATCAATCAGCCAAACGCTCTCCGGAGTGCCGGCCTTCATGTTTTCAAGAACGATTGGGTTGGCGGTGATGGCGTTGCTTTGGCCGGCAACGGATAGAGGTTGAACGGCGACCCTTGATGCGGAATCCACACTAGATGGATCGGTCGACACGGCGGACGTTGGGGCCATCCGCGCCGCTGAGGGATCGATCGAATGCAGCCGAGGTGTCGAACCCTGCGCGGGTACGAGATCAATCAGTGGGAGCGCAATTTGCGAACTGCCGCTTTCGCCGTTGTAATATTCGAGAGTCTTGGAGGCGTATCCGGATGGCGTGCCGTCGGCGTTGGCTGATCCGCCGACGCGGATCGAGCAGACCGTGCAGGCGCGTCCGGTACACGATCCGCAGGGAGACTGCAGCGCTGCTTGCTGCCAGTCGGCGGACCAGGAATCGGTAGTTGAGGCGGTGGAGTTCGAGCTTGCGGCAGCGGTCATGGCTCATCTCCTCGCGCTAACGGCTGGGCATCTGATTTAAAGCGTATCAATTAAAGCAGAAATGTCACCTATTAAACTAAATATCAAGTATTAATGTGAAGCGGATGGGTGCGCCGAAAATCCCAGCGATGCACTGGAATCACCGCGATCGCGCAGATGTCAATTAATTTATTGACGCACTTGAATTAAATCATTAAATCTGGTCTTGGCAATTGCTGGCGGTTTCCGCCTGCCGCCGGCCCCCTCATGTGAACGAGGTCGGCCCGGCGATCGTACAGCGTGTGTTCGAAGGGCATCGGTTTGATGCAGTCGGATCTCAAGCAGATCGGTTCGGCAACCGACCGAGGCGTGGGCGTCATTGTCTCGAATCGTAGCGATACCTCACCTTGGTCCGTGCATAGGCAGTCCCCGTCGAGCGGACTTGAGCACCTCGACCTCACCTTGACTGAGATCGCCGTGATCTGGATGCTGCATCACCGCGCACGGCCCATGGCGCAGGCCTCCCTCACACGCCAGATCGTCGAGTTTTACCCTGTCGCGATGAATGCGATATCGGGGGCAGATGGCCTGCGCGGTGCAAAGCAGGTCCATCTACGCTTGATCTACTTCAAGGGTCTGATCGTCGCGCAGACTCATCCGATGCCGCAGATGGTCGACGCGATTAGGCGCGCCGAACGCTTGCTGGGGCGCGCGACAGAGCCGGACAGCGCCTCCGAAGCTGCCGAGTCGAGCGATCAGGACACACTGGCGCACATTGCCGGCGCATTGAGGTGATCGCCGGGGCCGTAATAGCACCCGTCGCCACAAAGACAGCAGCAGCTGCGACTGCGGCATGCTGATGGTTATCAGAGGGCAGCCGGCCCTGACTGGTGAGTGCAAAGGAGATCGAGGATGGCGGTTCCATTCGTTCAAAGCGGCCGAGACGACGAAGCTGAAGCCGACGAATGGTTGGCCCGAGTGCGCCGGAACCTGAGCGTGCTGGCAAGCCGCAAGAAACAGCTGTTCAATCGCAGAGTGTCCGTAGGCGACCTGCTGAGCGAGCGAACGGACAACGCGGCGGACTATGGTTTCGGCGAGGGAACGACGATGTACGACAACGTCCTCGTGCTGGGCCGCGTGCACGTCGGCCGCCATACATGGATCGGACCGGGGTGCATCCTGGACGGCTCTGGTGGCGGCCTTCGAATTGGCGATCACTGTTCCATCTCGGCCGGGGTGCAGATCTACACGCACCAGACTGTGAGGCGTTCGGTCTCGATGGGGGTCGAGCCGATCGAATACGCACCGACCTCCATTGGCAATGGCGTTTATCTCGGGCCGAACGTGGTGATCCAGATGGGCGTCAACATCGGTGATAGAGCCGTGGTCGGCGCGAATTCGTTCGTAAACCGGGACATTGGACCTGGGCTCAGGGCGTTCGGCACGCCCGCTCGCATTCAAAGCTCGGTTTAGCGCGATGGGCAATTGCGCCGCGCGGCCCACGCGCCTTTAGGACGATTTTGGATGTTTGAAGGAGTTTCGCACACCCGCTTGGACGGAGCGACGCTGCTGCTCTTGGGTGGTCAAAATGCCAGGAAGAGCGTGGCGCTGGGGGGCGCTGTTCTATATCTACGAGGTAAGAGTACACATCTGATCACGCGGACCACGACTGACTTCGACACGGTTTGGCTCGCCGGTGGCGAGAGGATAACCGCGGAAATCTTCGTCCGTCACAACAACTATATCGATATGCCGACGCTAAGGCCGAGAAGCATCACCGAGGGGGCCAGTACCACCTTCGGGATTTCGGCGGAGATGTCACTGGGAAGCCAGCACGTCTACGGTTTTCAAGGCGACCGGTTCTTCGGATGCGCTCAGAAGGCCTTCCTCTCCGTCGCCTCTGCCGATGAGACGAGAGCGGCCGTCGAGTTTCATGGTGGCGAAGCCGCAGGCAGCATGCCGCCCTACGTCCAAGTCTCAATCCATTTATCGACCGAGGTATTTCAGTCGACCTTCAAGCCGCTGTGGTTGGGATCTCCACGTGCCGTCGTCGACGTCACCGTGGGTGTCTGCGGCTTCAAGCCCTTGCCATCCTCACTCGGAGACGAGGAGACGGACGATTTTGTCATGCCGAGCGGCGCGTGGTCGGCTGAGCTGAAGTCACTCAGCCTATTACTTCCACAAACACCTATTTGACTCAGCTTTCATCTGCGCAGGTCTTCCCCCGGCGGGCTTCGCGCATAACGATCTTAAGCATCGGACTGTGAAGCAGGGTCGGAAGATCAATACCATTCTATTTGGGCTTTTTTTGTTTCAACGCCGGCTTTTTATCGACGAAGTTCAGGCCGAAGCAGCCCAGTGCGTTATTGTGTAGATTTAAGTACGCCATATAAGGCCTTGCCATCTATAAAATTTCATGTCCATCGGCCGATAAGTTGATTGCCTTGATTAGCATTTACCAGAAACCGGGCACGACATTGACAGGCAATATCGGAGGTGTTTTCATTAATTTGCTACCAGCAACGGAATACCATCGATATTTTTCGTGCCGGGGCAAGGTTAGAATGCAAATATTTAGTCGCTTTATTTCAAGCGTGAGGCCTCGAGTGCGTGCCATTAAATTAGATACTGATGTACATCGAGTAAAAGTGCTCACAGAGCAGATGAAGTCTATTGCTGAACTCAATCGTCGCCTGACGCTTGAGCTGCAAGAATTGCTGTTGTTGCGCCGCAGTGTACAAAGTGTACAACTCGTCCCTTCCGGTTCCCGGCGCCGCAGATTGTCCCGATCGCCAATTCGTAGGTGCGGCATGCGCAAGCCCGCGAGCAGACCACGCGGTAAATTTCATGGATTCGACGGACGCTAACTAGCCAGCGGTCGTCAGAGCGTGCCTGTGTTCGTCGCAGGATGCTGATCCAACGCGCTTACAAACCAGGCAGCGAGTGTAGTTGGATCGAGGTGGGAACTCTCAAACTACAGGCCCCGATCTATAATAACTTGGACAATTCCTGTCCAACTGTGGCAAGTAACCGTTATGAAAGGCGGTTTGAGTTCTGAGGAATAGGCTAATGTCCGCCGAGGTTAGCAAAAGAAGCGATTTTATTATCCATTGGAGATACGTCCATCCCGTCGAATTATAAGGCATCGGGACAAATGAAGACCTTGATGTCAATTGGTAATATTATATTCGCGATGGAGCGCTTGGCGGATATTTCGCTCCGTATGCAGGGCATGATGCAAGATCTTTGTGATCTGCGCCAAAGTGTCGCTCAGGCCGAATTTCGTTCGATCCGATCGGCGCAGCGAAGGCCACTCCAGCGGAGTCCGGCGCGCCGTCCGCGCGCCCGATAATTCGTCGAGGTCTGATAGTTGGGCCTCGAGGCGTTTCAACCCGACGTATTTATTTGGTGTCGGCTCGCCGATCACGTCAATTGAAGAACGCGATGCGGCTCATGCAATCTGAACTCTTCGCCGGGACCATTCCGTTTCTACAATTTTCCAGGCCGATATTTGCGGGAAAGCGACGTCAAAAATAGAAGGGTAGTGAATTTAGGAAACCAACGGCTGGAATATTTACGTGGTGGGCCCGGGACAAAAGACGACGCCGAAGCGCGGGGGAATTTTCTGAAGTCGAGAAATCCTGTCGAGAGCAGCAAGTAGCGGGTTGCCGGTACCCGCGCCTGAAGCAGCTTGCGCCAGACCTGAATCCTGGGCACAAGTTGCTTGCGCCAGCCTGCAGGCCATCCGACGCCGAAGAGCGTGGCGAGTAGCATTAATTGCGTTTCTATTGCGTTGCGCGCGAGCGCGTTAGGTATCATCGAAGACAGCAATTGCCACTGCGTCGTAGCGGGTGTTGCAATCAGCGTTCGCAGGTCTAAGAGGTGCCTTAGATCGATATTGCCAGTCCAGTAGTCGTAGTCCTGAAATTGATCATGGATGATCAGAATCAGCGCCTGCAGTTCGGGCGTCGGTATCAACGCCAGTGCTTCGCCCACTCGGATTGGCTGCAGGTGGGAGGTCAGATCCGCCGGCGTACGATTAAACAAGTCGTGCCAGGGAAGCTCCTGCTGCAAGTCGATCATGCCGGCATCTTGTGGGCGTTTTAGATCTGCAGACCACTTCTTGTGGCGACCGTCTGTCTGGTAATCAACCGTGTACCCAATTGCCTTGAGGTGATCGACAGCGATGTCGATCTGGTCCGGGCGGACGACGATATCCAGATCCGACATTAATCGAAGTCCACGGTCGGAACGCGAGCTCGCTGCCCAGATGGCCGCTCCCTTTGATTAACAGCGGGATTATGCCGATGGCATTGAGCGCGAGGACGGCCTCTTGGAGCTGGGCGATCAGACGGTCGTTACGCCCCGTGTTCGGGTCGTATTTCTCCTGGACATAGCAGGCGACCGCCTCCGAAATGCGTCGCGATGAGTCCGGACAAGTTCCATCATGTGGGGGTTGTCAAAGTGTGGTTCGTTAGACCGATCAGGGGAGTCCAATCGGCACGCCGCGGGATTTCGCCTCGAAAACAGTCGCAAAGCGGCAACAAGGCGCGGCTAAAACTTGCCATCACGGAGTCCTGCCAATTCGGCGGTTGCGGCCTCGGCTTCCGAGTAGCGCAGCACGAAGGAGCGAGCCTGAGAGATTATCCTTTTGAGCGCGACGAACCCATCGGCAGTCAACTTGCCGTGCGTTGAAAATGACGCGTCGATTATCCGCTTGAGCGTGTCGAGCTGATCCAGCTCCGTCAGCGCTGGCTTGCAGTCAGCGACGCGTTCAAGGAAGACGATTCGGTTCACCGTTATGGCCGCCTCAGGGAGGCTGGATGCTACATTCAGATATCGCACCACTAGGCCGTCCGGCCGATTGTGGCTTGGGAGGCTTTTCACGTCGGGCCGGAGCCGGTCGATGATCGCCCAGGCCCCGGATTTCAACGTCGGTGCGAACGGGGCCGTGTAAATTGAGCCATCGCGTCTGATAATGACGGTGTCATCAGTCAGGTATTGGAAGCCCGCGTGCAGAAGGTGGATCGTTAGCGTGCTCTTACCGGCACCAGGCGGAGCGCTTATGAGCATGGTATTGCCGCCAGAGGTTACTGCTGCCGCGTGAAAGATCAGATCGTGGGGGTCAGCGGCAAGCAGAAGCTGCTCGACGAGATATGCTTTGAAGGTAGGCGCGAGCTGGTCCATCGCACATTTGAAGATCCTGCGGTCGTCACGCGTCACAATCGAACTGGCGCCGATCCGATAGGCTTTGAAGGCTGTCGTCGTGCCGCCAGTCGGGGCGGTCACCGTGACGAATAGAGAGCGTAGGAAATCACCGATCTGGTCGTCCGAAGCTTGAATTTCTATCGGCGTGCGCCCGATGCAAGCAGCAAAGGCGAGATTGGCTTTGGTGCTGTGCGGGAGGATCAGGCCGTTGCTCAGCCATTGATGGAGAGCGTCGCTGAGGCTCTTGCGCGCGGATGCCGGGCTCAAGCCACGGTCGATTAATTGTTGGGAGATTGTGCCGAGCGGCACCATATCTTTCAAGCCGCACCAGATGAAGGCGGCGACGTCGTTAAGCTCGAAGAGCTTCTGCTCATCCTCGCTGAACAGCACCGGCACCTGATCGATGAGCGCGAACAGATTGCCGTCAACGGGCCGGAGGTCGTCCGGCGGCGGGCGTAAATCTGAAGGCGTTATAAATGTCATTGTCAGCCGGGTATAAATGCCCGCTCCGGAAGCCAATTGGTTTCTGCCAATTGACATAATATTAAAGCGTTATAATATTATCTCAAGGGCGACCTGAATTAAATGATTGGACGCGACATCATGGCCGAGAACAAGAATGTGGGACCAGTCGACGAGCTCGACGCGGATCGCCGCAAGTTTTTGGCGGCGTGTGGAAAGTTTGCCGTCGTGACCCCGCCGGTTTTGACGGTACTTTTGTCGACGTCGCTGAGCTCTGAAGCAGTGGCGCAATCTGGTGGCGGGCGTGGCGGGCGACCAATCGGTCGCCGGGACGGCCGTGACTTTTTGGAGTGGCTCGAGCGTCTTCTCGATAAGTATTTCTGAGGAGCCGAAAGGCTTGATGCAATGCTGGATCAGCTCGTCTGGACCTCGGTATGGCGCTGACTGAGGCCGACGGCATTGATCGGTCTGCTACTGCGATGTTTGGCGGCCGGTCGAACCGGCGAGCGTTCGCCGCTGTGTGCTGGAGTTGCTGATCTCGCCAATGGGCCGCTTCCAATGGCCTAGGTAGGTGCGCATCAAGGGGGCCCGGTGCGTGGCAGGTCGTTTGCCGCGGATCTGCGGCATGCCTTGCATCAGAAAACAGCCTTACCTCAAATTCGGAAAGCGTCAGAAACTTTGCCGTCTCAGCGCCGGCCGCCGGAGAACATTGGCGATTCGCCGGGGAGCAGCGACGAGCGGATATCGCTGTCGACCGGGCCGGCGCCCTGCGCGTAGCCGGCCGAGAACGACAGGCTGACATTCGAGCTCGGTTTGAACTCGACGCCGCCGTGCACGACCGTGGCGGCGGTGTTGCCGCTGGTGAAGCCGGGCGAGGTCAGCGACGAGAACACGTCGGGCTGATATTTGAGCTGGTCGACGCCGCCGAACAGCGTGACCAGGCCGCCGCCGCCCTTGAAGCTGTAGCCGTATTGCGAGCCTTCGGAGGTCAGCGTGGCGAAATTGCCGAAGCCGCCCGGGCCGCCAAGACCGCCCCAACCGAGGGCGCCATAGCCGAGACCGCCATAGCCGAGACCGCTGCTGAAGGCATTCACCGGAGCGCTGTAGCTGCGGGCGACGAAACCGGTACGGATGCCATCCTCGTCGACGCTGCTCAGTGCCGCAAAGCCGGGCACATCGCTCCAGCCCGCGCTCCAGTTCTCCGCTGCGCCGCCGCCGAATCCGAATGGCCCGCCCGGCACCCAATAGCGCAGCGGTGCCACCTGCGCGTCCGCAGCGCTCGTCGTCGCCTGTGCGGTGAGGCAGACCAGTGCGCTCCCAAGAGGCGCGCCGCTCGCGCCACAACCTGTTGTCGAATCAACATCTTGCTAGGTGCCTTGGCATTCCTCGACATGTGCGAATATAGCCTCGCTGCGGGTTAAAGCCAATCCGGGCCGCCGCCGGGAGCGGCATGGCGAGGCTGTCGCCGTGAGCGAATCGACAGGTTAAGCTGAGATTGCGGCTATGCCGCATCGCCGAGCCCGACCGGATGAGGACATGAAGCCGCAGGGCCGCGCTCGACTGCCTTTCATCTTCCCGCGCGAGAGGAAGATGCTTGCGACAACGCATTTCGATAAGACGCAGATGCGCGCAAGAGTCGAAAAACTCGAAAGACGAAATGACCGTCTATGCCCGCAATTCTATCAGCGCCTGTCCGTTGCCGTTCTGGCAGGCAGGGCATTTGCAGTCGTGGAAATTGACCTCGGCGGCCACATACTCGGTGCCGCAATGGACGCAAGCGATCTTCAACTGCGGCCGCTTATCAGGGCTGAACGTCGTCATCCGGGCCACGAGGTATTGGCCCAGGGCGTTCTGATCGCCAACCACGACATGATAATCCGCAACCAAGGGCGTCCCCTGCCTTTGTGCAACAGCGAAATAGTCTAGCCACAGTCTTTCGACTGACGCAAACCGAATAGATGCAAACGAATCTCGCCCGAGTTCCATCTTTTGAGATGCGTCGGTGTGGTGGTGTTGGTCTCCTGATCGCGTTACCGCTTGCCTGTTGCGGATTCAGCATGTCCGTTTTCGTCGAGAGCGCGACGTAGCCTCCGGATGATTACGGAGCGTGAGCGGGCATCGGCGGCGGCTTCGATCTTCTGATTGATATCGAGGATCAGCTTGGACATGTCGTTGTGCCAATCGAGCTTCACGACGGCCTCGGGTTCGATACGACGGCGATGCGTACCATCGAGTGCGGTCGGCACAGGCGTGGTGAGTTCATAGATATCATCGAGCAGCGGCTGAAAGATCTTCGCCGCCGGCAGCACCCCGTCGCCGAGGCGCTGGGCCAGTGCGGCGATCGCCGCTTCTTCGCCGTGAGCGAGAAACAGTCCGCGGTCGATCGGCCGCCGCTCGGTGATCCAGCGAACTAATTCGCCGGCATCGGCATGACCGGAGTAATCGTCGATGCGCCGAATATTGGCCTTGACGCGGATCTCCTCGCCCATGATCCGCACCGACTTGGCGCCTTCCTCGAGGAAACGGCCAAGCGTGCCGTTGGCCTGATAGCCGACGAGCAGGACGGTGGCGTTGCTCCGGCACAGCCAGCGCTTGAGATGATGGCGGATGCGGCCGGCGTCGCACATGCCGCTGGCGGCGATGATGATGTGGAAGCCCGTGAGCTTGGCGATCGCCTTGCTCTCCTCCACCGTCTCGGTGAAGCGCAGATGCGGCGACGACAGCAGCCGCTCGGCATCGACGTCTTCGTCGAGATCGGCGGCGTGGCGACGAAACACTTCGGTGGCGCGGATCGCCAGCGGCGAGTCGAGGAAGATCGGCGCGCTCGGGATCGTGCCTTGCTCCATCAGATCGATCAGATCGACGATCAGCTCCTGGGTCCGCTCGACCGCAAACGCCGGGATCACCAGCGCGCCGCGGGCCGCGGCCGCTGCGTTGACCTCGGCCGCGAGCCGCTCGTGGCGTAGCTTGGGCGAGGTCGGCTCGCGGACGCGGTCCCCATAGGTGCTCTCGCAGATCACATAATCGAAATGCGCCGGCGCTTCGGGATCTGGCTGCAGCAGCTTGCCGTCGGGGCCGATGTCGCCGGAAGCGAGCACGCGCAGCGCCGAGGACGAACGGCCTTGGCCGTCGAACTCGATTCGAT